>NZ_JAKRFW010000025.1:0-66237 GCF_022347905.1 Pseudoalteromonas sp. Of11M-6
ATTCATCCTGAAGAGGTGTTCCGGCTCGTCGTCCTGACTCGCGTTCAAAAAGCTGCGAAGCGATGCTTCGGTCTTTTTTCACCCAACTGAGCTAATGACCCGCTCAGAATCGAATTCGCAAGCTTATTAAGTGGTGGGTCATGATGGACTCGAACCATCGACCAATGGATTAAAAGTCCACTGCTCTACCAACTGAGCTAATGACCCGCTCAAAATCGAATTCGCAAGCTTATTAAGTGGTGGGTCATGATGGACTTGAACCATCGACCAATGGATTAAAAGTCCACTGCTCTACCAACTGAGCTAATGACCCGATCAAAATCGAATTCGCAAGCTTATAAGTGGTGGGTCATGATGGACTCGAACCATCGACCAATGGATTAAAAGTCCACTGCTCTACCAACTGAGCTAATGACCCGCTCAAACATGAATTCTAAAGCTTATAAGTGGTGGGTCATGATGGACTCGAACCATCGACCAATGGATTAAAAGTCCACTGCTCTACCAACTGAGCTAATGACCCACTTAACGCAGCAGTTTTTTGTTACCAATCGCCTGCTGCGGGCGCTTATAATACTTATTTAAATTTTGAGTGCAACTGAAATAGCTAGTTTTTTTCACTTTTTATGACTAAGCGCCTAATTTTAAGGCACTCAGCTCAAAAAGTGATAACTACATCTTCGCTAAACGCTCTGTTGCCAATTTTGCAGGCGTCGTACTTGGATACTCTTTAATCAATTTATTAAGGAGTGTCTTCGCTTCTGCTGCTTGTCCCTGTTTATGTAAAATAGTACCCAGCTTTAACATCGCTTCTGGACGTTTATTCGATTCAGGGAAATTATCAACAACGGTTGCGAAATGAGACTTAGCTTTACCATCGTCAGATTTTATTAAGAATAGCTGACCTAACCAGTAATGCGCGTTCGGCACATATACTGAGTTTGGATACTGCTGCAAGAAACTTTGAAACTCAGGGATCGCCGCATCGTAGCGTTTATCCTTCATTATCATGTTTACAGTACGGTCGTACGCTTCATTCTCTGATAGATTACTGCTAAATGCTTGTTCGGGCGTAACATCTGGCGTTACCGCAGCAGTTGTTTTTGACTGGTCGTAAGCTTGGCTAACGCGATTTTCAATCTCTTGATACAGCTCACGTTGACGTTGTAGCACTTTTTCAAGCTTATAGCTTTGCTCTTCCGTCACACCGCGTACTTGGCTTACTTCTTCTTGCAGCAGATTAAGTTGTTGCTGTAACTCAGCCTGTAGCAAATTGCGAGTTCTCATCATACTCTCAAGTTGAGAGACACGTTCTTCCAGTGTTTGATTTGAATTTGCAGCTTCTGAAACAGGAGCGGGAGCAGCCCAAACTTGGGCGCTCCCGCTCATGAGTAAGAATGCTGCCAAAATAGTATTCGGCTTCATAATAACTCTTTCTTAGTACACCAATACCGCGCGGCGGTTCTTAGCGAATGCTTCTTCTGTACGTGACTTCACCAAAGGTTTCTCTTCACCGTAGCTCACTACAGAAATTTGGCTGTCAGAAACACCAAGGCTTTGAAGGTACTTAGCTACTGCCTTACCACGGCTTTCACCTAGCGCGATGTTGTACTCAGGCGTACCACGCTCGTCTGCGTGACCTTCTACTAGTACTTTCACACTTGGGTTTTTCACTAGGAAATCAGCGTGCGCTTGAAGTAATTCGGCGTACTTACTCTGAATAGTAGATTTATCGAAATCGAAGTATACGATCTGTTCTTGACGTAGTGCTTCGTATTTCTCTCGTAGTTTTTCTTCTGCAGATTTCTCACGAGAAATAGTGTTTACGTCAACAGTGTTATTATCTTGATTGGTTGCCGCTTGATTGCTTTCGCTCGCCGCGCCCTCGTCAACACTTGAAGATGAGCTACATGCTGCAAGTGTCATCACTGGCAACGCGACCATTAAGGCTTTTAGAGTTTTGTTAAGTTGCATCGAGTATATTCCTATATCTTTATAAATCTAACCAGCAAAATTACTGTAAAAACGGCGACCAGGCTGGTGCCTTAACTTGGCCATCCAAGACAGGTAACCTTGCCTTAAAACGACCATCCATAGACACCAATGCCAATACCTGCTTATTATTGTGCAAGGTGCTGTATATTATCATCGAGCCATTTGGTGCAATACTCGGAGACTCATCTAATCTCGTACGAGTGAGAACTTGAAACAACCCGGAATCTAATTCTTTTTTCGCAATGTGGTAACGGCCAAGCGTGCGGTTAACCATAATCAGACGCTTTCCATCTGGTGTGATCGAACCTGCTAAGTTCATGTCGCCGTCGAACGTCACTCGCTTAGACCTACCAGTTTTTAAATTTAACTTATAAATCTGAGCATTACCACCCCTTTCAGATGTATACACAATTTCTTGACCGTTTGGGTGCCAAGAAGGCTCAGTATCTATACTACGGTGTCGAGTTAAGCGTGTTTCTTGACGAGTTTTAAGGTCAATTAGATAAACTTCTGTCGCACCACCTGAGTCCTTAGAGAGTACCGCAAGTAATTTAGTTCCATCAGGAGAAAACTGTGGCGCACCATTAATACCTGGGTGGCTAGTGATCAGTTCACGCTTTCCTGTATAGATATCTTGAATGTAAATTTGGGATTGGCGATTTTCAAAAGTCACGTACGCAAGTTTGTTTGCATCTGGCGACCAAGCAGGCGACATTAACGGCTCTTTTGAGCGCAATAACACCTGCTCGTTGTAACCATCATAATCGGCAACAACTAATTGGTATGGCTTATCCTGTCCGTCACGCACGATAATGTAGGCAATCTTAGTTCTAAATGCGCCTCGCTCACCTGTTAAAGCTTCATATACTACGTCGCTAATTTGGTGCGCGTAATTTCTAAAGCCTGTACTGCTAACAATACTTTGGCGTCCTTCAAGCACATGATCGTCGCTTTGCATTAAGCGACCATTCGACATTATGCGAGTTTCACCACCGGTCAGCTGTGCTCTGATCACGTCAATCAGTTCATACTTTACCAAGTAACGTCCAGCAGATTGCTGGGTCACGGTGCCTACAACTACCGCTTCAACCCCTGCATCGACCCATGCAGCGTAGTCGATTTCCGAGTCAGTTGTTGGTAATTGAGGCATGTCAGCCTCGGCAACAGGCTTAAATTTACCGCTGCGCATCAAGTCTGCAGAAATAACGTCACTTAAACTCGACGGCATTTCACCAGTGCCATTATATTTAAATGGTACAATTGCAATGGGTCTAGCACTGTCTACCCCTTCTGTTATCACAATTTCAAGTGCGGCTTGCGCAAACTGTGAAACACCCAGAGTAAAAACCAGCAATAAGGTTGTGAACTTCTTTAGCATGTTCGTCCTTTAAAAATTTGGTTTAATTGTTAAATTGATATTCTTAAGCTGTTCAAACACGTCTTTATCTTTAGAAACAGGTAAAGTATCTGCCATTTTCACAGCACGGATAGCGGCTTCACATACAAGCTTATCGCCACCCAATGACTCTACATGCGTCACAAGGCCATTAAAGGCAAGACGAATGTTTACTCGGCATTGTTTACCTTTCATTGTTTCATCAATAAGCAAGTTTGCTTGAATGCGTTGCATAATAAGCGCTTTAAACTTATCCACTTCGCTCAATACTTGCTGTTGACGGATCTTAGCTCTTGCTGCCTGCTCTTTGGCAAGCTGGTCACGCAGCATTTGTTCTTCAAGTGCCTTTTGACGTTGACGCTCCGCTTCTTCCGCTTTTCGTTTTTCCTCAGCTTCGCGACGTTTCCTCGCCTCTTCGGCCTTTCTTAAGCGATCTTCCTCAGCTTGGCGTTGGGCAGCAGCCTTTTTAGCAGCTTCTTCCGCAGCGGCTTTTTCAGCTCTCGCTTTATCAGCCTGCTCACGTTGCTTTTTCTCAATTTCGCGAGCGCGTTTAGCTTGCGCCTCAGCTTGGCGAGTCTCTTCCAACTTAGCTTGACGCTCTTGCTCCAGCTTTTTTATGCGCCGAGCTTCGGCTTCACGGTCTTTCCTAGCTTGCTGTGCTCGCTGTTCAAGATCGCGAATACGGCGATCTTCAGCAGCTTGCTTTTCTTCTTCACGCTTTTTTAAATCAGCAATCTTTTTCTCAACCGCTTGCTGATCAACCGACACTGCAGAAACCGCCCTTTCAGGCTTTTGATCTTTCTGCTGTGGATTTAAGGTGACTTCCATCACAGTAGGTGTTTCAACTTGAAAATTTGCCGTAGCAAATAGCAGACCGCCAATCGCGCCATGAAGCAATACTGACTTAACTACGCTGCTAGATAATGAACTCATTACTCATCCTCAAATGATTTAGTCATTAAGCCAACAGAAGGAACACCCGCTTTTTTCAAGAAGTCCATTAAATAGAGTACTTCTTGATATGACACTCTGCCTGAACCTTTGATCATCACAGGAGTATCTGGATTTTGTTCTAACTTTAGTTTAATCACCGCAGCTACTTCTACGGCATCCATCGGTGCTTCAGGATCGGTACCGACAGTAACAAAATAGCGACCTTCAGCATCAATGGTGGCAATAATCGGTGGCGAGTCTTTGGTTTCAACCAATTCAGACTCTTCCATCTGAGGTAAGTCTACTTTTACGCCGTGTTGGATAAGTGGAGCCGTTGCCATAAAAATGATTAACAGCACCAACATAACATCAATATAAGGAACGACGTTGATCTCCGCGACGGGACGACGTCTCTTACGCTGATACATTTTGTTTTGCCTCTACTTGTGTTGCAGCCTGACGATAAAGAATGTTAGCGAACTCTTCCATAAAGTTAATGTACTGAGTTTCTAGCTTTTCTACATTTTTGGCAAATCGGTTATACGCCATAACCGCTGGAATTGCCGCAAACAGACCCATGGCTGTTGCAATCAACGCCTCAGCAATACCTGGTGCAACCATTTGCAGTGTCGCTTGTTTCACTTCGCCAAGCGCGATGAAAGCATTCATGATCCCCCAAACAGTACCAAATAGACCGATATAAGGGCTGATAGAGCCAACTGTCGCTAAGAAAGAGAGGCTCGATTCTAACTTTTCAATTTCACGAGAAAGCGCGACACGCATTGAACGGTGAGTACCTTCAACAACAATCGAAGGAGATTGGATATTGCCTTTTTTATGCTTTGCAAATTCTTTAAAGCCGGATACAAATAACGCTTCTAACCCTGTTGCGCTACCAGCCCTTGCAGCTATTTCATTATAGAGTTTGCTAAGATCCATACCGGACCAAAATTTTTGCTCGAAATTCTTTGATTGGCTTTGGGCTTGAGAAATGACAGTTTTACGTTGAAAAATAATTGCCCAAGAAGCAATAGACAATCCCACCAGGGTCAACATTACAAGTTGTACCAAAAAACTGGCTTTTAAAATTAGATCGACAAAATTTAGTCCCGATTCCACGTTATTATACTCCCAAAAGTGTTTCGGCAATGGTAGCCATTTATATTCTTGCGCTCTACTGAGCAATATCTAGAGATAGACTAGATTTACTACCAAAAGGTTCAGCTAGTTTAACCACACTACAAATACCTTACAATCTCAATACTGCGAATTCATTGTATTTGACGATAAATAGAGCAAAACAGTGTAACTCCCTTTGCTTTACCCAAACTTAAGCAAATTCGGCAATCTCCATCACAGTCTCTAAATATGACCCAAAACTGCATAAAATAGGAGTTTTATGCACAAATAGAGAATAAAACCTCAAAAAACAGATTGGTCTTACCAATTAACAACAGATTATCTAATATTTACATTTTGCGCATTTAACATACAACCCCATATTTTACATGAACTTATACAAATACATCGCCACATTTAAGCTCACTTTTTAGCCTCAATAAAAATTCTGATATTAGTTTTTTTTATCTGAAAAAAGAATTTTTCTAGTTTGATGAAAAACCAAAACCTCTTTAATATACACCCTGTACTGAGCGAGCAGCTGAAGTTTCAGCAAAGCACAGTTACTTGCAATAGGATTCTGATTTTTCGTATTGCTTAGATGATGCATTTTGTGGATAAAACCCAAAGTAACTCATCTTGTTCCCTGGATTACTTCCTTCAACTTGTTGTTTTGCCCGCATTATTTGCGGGCTTTTTTTTGCCTGAAATTTGGTGCACGCCCCTTATTACTCTCCTCGTTTTCTTTAACACTCGATTATTTTGCGGTTTTTATTTAGCACTTGGTTTAAAGGACGAGGCAATCTACAAATAGTTTAAGCAACGTATAACACACAGGTAAATTACTTCAGCGGTAATGAATCTTGCTTGAATTGAGCTGATACAAAATTATGGATTTATGCAAACGTGATTTGCAAAACTCTAATGTAGAAATGAGATAGCCGAGTGAATACTCGGCTATGAAGAACAAAGGTGTTCGTTACCCAGTTTGGATTATTCTGGCTTGCTTAGCTCAAAATGCATATAGGCTTTATCAGAGACAATACGTCCTCTTGGCGTGCGTTGAATAAAGCCTTGTTGGATCAAAAATGGTTCTATCACATCTTCGATGGTTTCTTTTTCTTCTCCAATCGCCGCAGCAAGGTTATCAAGACCAACCGGGCCACCGGTAAACTTTTCTATGATTGCCAGCAGATATTTGCGATCCATATAATCGAAGCCACATTTATCAACATCGACCATATCCAGCGCCAAGTGTGCAATCTCTTCAGTGATAGAGCCATCGCCCTTCACTTCAGCAAAGTCTCTTACCCTGCGTAGTAAACGATTTGCTATTCGTGGTGTACCGCGCGCTCGACGCGCCACTTCAGTTGCACCCGACTCGCTGATCTCTAGATTTAAATGATGCGCTGAGCGCGTTACAATCGAAGACAAATCCGCAACCGAGTAAAACTCCAAGCGCTGCACAATACCAAAACGATCTCTTAATGGTGAGGTTAATGAGCCGGCACGTGTCGTTGCGCCAACCAAAGTAAAAGGCGGTAAATCCAGTTTAATCGAGCGTGCTGCAGGGCCTTCACCAATCATGATGTCCAATTGGTAGTCTTCCATAGCGGGATAGAGAATTTCTTCCACCTGAGGGCTTAAACGATGGATCTCATCAATAAATAACACATCCCCTTCTTCAAGGTTAGTGAGCAATGCGGCCAAGTCTCCCGCTTTTTCAAGCACAGGTCCCGAGGTGGTTTTTATATTAACCTCAAGCTCGTTTGCGACAATGTTCGCAAGCGTGGTTTTACCTAAACCCGGTGGACCAAATATCAGCAAGTGATCTAAGGCTTCCTGTCTTGAACGTGCCGCCGCTATAAAAATTTCCATTTGCTTTTTGACATGCGGCTGACCGGTATAATCATTTAGTAATTTAGGTCTAATCGCCCTATCAACTAAATCTTCATTACCTTGGATCTCAGGTTCAATTAATCTATCTGCTTCAATCATAGTTACATCATCGATTTAAGAGCGTCTTTAATGATACTCTCGGTCGTCATGCCTTCTCTGTTTACGGCTTTTACCGCTTTTTGTGCTTGAACTTGTTTATACCCTAATGCCATTAAGGCTGCAATCGCTTCATCTGCTGGGGTATCACTTACCGTCGGATGCTCTTGCGGCACAAGTACAGCGGCATCGCTAAACGGTGTGAGTAAGTCATTGCCAAAGTCTTTTAGCTTATCTTTCATTTCAAGCACTAAGCGCTCAGCGGTCTTCTTCCCAACTCCTGGGATCTTAACCAAAGTCGTTGCATCGCCATGATTCACGCAGCTAACAAATTGCTCTGCAGACATGCCCGACAAAATTGCAAGTCCGAGCTTTGGACCGACTCCGTTTGCTTTAATTAACGTGCGAAACAATGCACGTGCTATCTTGGTATTAAAACCAAACAGTAACTGCGCATCTTCACGCACTACAAAGTGAGTAAATACTGAAACCGGCTCGCCCACGCTCGGTAATTCATAAAAACAGGTCATTGGCATTTGTACCTCATAACCTATACCTGCAACATCAATTAATATCTCTGGTGGCTGCTTTTCTAACAGTGTTCCGCTTAATTTTCCTATCATCGTTATCTCAACCTTCCTCTTACGGTTTTACGCGCTGCGCCTGCCATTTTTATTAAGTTTTGCCTTGAGTGCGCGTGACAAATCGCCACCGCCAACGCATCTGCTGCATCAGCTTGGGGTGTGCCTGGCAATTTTAATATGCGCTTTACCATTTCCTGTACTTGGGCTTTGTCTGCACCACCGGTACCCGCAACGGCTTGTTTAACTTGCCTTGCCGAATATTCACTCACAACCACTGACTGCATGGTCGCTGCAACAATGGCCGCACCTCGCGCTTGACCAAGTTTTAAGGCTGAGCTTGGATTATGCGCAACGAACACTTGCTCAATCGCAAAGTCGCTCGGCGAAAACTGCTCTATGAGCTGTGTGATCCCTTGATAGATCATTTTTAATCGAGTGGGAAAGTCATGTTCACCAACTTTAATGCAACCGCTCCCCAAATATTGGAACTTTGCACCTTGGTGAGCAATCACACCATAGCCTGTAAATCTTGACCCCGGATCAATTCCTAAAATGACAGCCAAACGCATCGTCTCTTGGTTTTTTGGTTATAATGCCAAAATACTGTATAGATTACCAGTTATAAGCTAGTTCATCTGATCAAAAAAGGCGACCTAAGTCGCCTCTTTTACATCAGGTTGACGAACTTACTCGCCTTCACCTTGCTCTGTTAACTGCTTTTCTATTGAGATAGCAAGCTCTTTTAGCGCATCTGGGTTTGCAGGGCTTGGCGCATCAGTCATCAAGCACGACGCTTGCGTCGTTTTCGGGAACGCAATAACGTCACGGATGTTGTCAGTGCCACACAGTAGCATCACCAAACGGTCAAGACCGAATGCCAAACCTGCGTGCGGAGGCGTGCCATACTTCAGAGCATCGAGTAAGAAACCAAACTTCTCTTGCTGCTCAGACTCTTCAATACCTAGGATCCTGAACGCCGCCTGTTGCATTTCGTTGTTGTGAATACGAACCGATCCGCCACCGACTTCGTAGCCGTTAAGTACCATATCGTATGCATCTGAAAGTGTACCGGCTGGATTTTCTTCAAGTTCTGCAGCACTTACGCCTTTAGGCGCGGTAAACGGGTGGTGTACCGCGTGTAGGTTACCTTCGTCGTCTTCTTCGAACATCGGGAAGTCAACAACCCAAAGTGGTGCCCACTTAGTTAGATCAGTGATTTCTAAATCAAGACCAATCTTCAGACGTAGCGCGCCCATCGCTTCGTTTACAGTATTACGCTTGTCTGCGCCGAATAGAATAATGTCACCTGTGTTTGCGCCTGTGCGCTCAAGCAGTGCATTGATCACTTCTTCATTCAAGAACTTAGCGATTGGTGACTGTACGCCCTCGATACCCGCATCACGGTCGTTCACTTTCATCCAGGCAAGGCCTTTCGCACCGTAAATACCTACAAACTTAGTGTATTCATCGATTTGCTTACGTGAAAGTTGTGCGCCACCAGGTACTGATAGTACTGCAACACGACCTTTTTCGTCATTCGCAGGGCCACTTAGTACTTTAAATTCAACGTCTTTTACGATGTCTGCAACGTCGATAAGCTCAAGCGGGTTACGTAGGTCTGGTTTATCCGAACCATATTTGCTCATCGCTTCGCTGTATGGCATCACAGGGAACTCACCCAAATCCACATCTAGGAAAGACTGCCACATTTCACGGATCATTTTTTCTGTCACGCCACGAACTTGGTCTGAGCTCATAAATGACGTTTCGATATCTATCTGAGTGAACTCTGGCTGGCGATCGGCACGTAAGTCTTCATCACGGAAACACTTTACGATTTGATAGTAGCGGTCAAAACCAGACATCATTAGTAGCTGCTTAAATAGCTGCGGCGACTGCGGTAGCGCATAGAAACTGCCTTTGTGAACACGACTTGGTACTAGATAGTCGCGTGCACCTTCAGGTGTCGCTTTCGTTAGTACTGGCGTTTCAATGTCTAAGAATGCATTTTCATCCAAGAAACGACGCACGAAGCTACTCGCTTTAGCACGCATTTTAATGCGATCGCTCATTTCTAGACGACGTAGGTCTAAATAACGGTACTTAAGACGACGCTCTTCAGAGTTTTGCTGATTGAAGTCAAGCGGTAATGGTTCTGAACGGTTGATAATGGTTAAGCCAGTACCTAAGATCTCAACTTCACCCGTTGCCATGTCTTTGTTAACTTGGCTTTCAGGACGCGCACGGACAACACCTTTGATCTGAACACAGAACTCTTGGCGCAACGTATTCGCTTTATCCATTAAGCCTTCCACTTCAGGATCGAATACCACTTGCACAAGCCCTTCTCTATCTCTTAAATCGACAAAGATTAGGCCGCCAAGGTCACGACGTTTATTGATCCAACCACATAGTTCAACTTCCTGATCTACATGGCTCTTATTTAGTTTTCCGCAGTATATAGAGCGCATAAAATTCCTGTCAGTCCAGTTTGCTCTTACGACTAATCACTTCTCACCACACAATATGAATTCACAGTATTGGTAAGCCAGTCGCTAAGACTCATTTTCAATAACCGCCAATTATATAAAAATACGCTGCATTGTCATCCTCAATCTAAGGATCTGATACACTATTCACACATTTAATCGTTGTTTTGATCACTATGTTGTATCTGGGTTGCCCACAATGGAGTAGCGCACACTGGAAAGGTCGAGTATTTTCCAGCCATTGTAGTGCCACAAATATGCTCAAAGAGTATGGCCAAATTTTTAATAGCGTTGAAGGCAATACGACTTTTTATGCCGATCCAAATCCGCAGACCGTATTAAAATGGCTAGAACAAGTGCCCGATGACTTTCGCTTTACGTTTAAAATTCCTAAGCGTTTTAGTCATGAAATGGCACTTAGCCACTGCCAAGATGAATTATTGGCTTGGTGTAAAAACATGGCGCCGCTGTTTCCTAAATTAGGCGTGTTAATGCTGCAATTACCTGCACAGTTTGCGCCTGAACATATAAATAAAATGCGACAATTTTTATCTTGGTTGCCCAAAGCGCTAACTGTTGGTGTTGAAGTACGGCATTGGGACTTTTACCGCAAAGGCGATGCTGAGCGCAGATACAACCAATATTTAATCGAAAATAACTACAACCGCATCGTGATGGATACTCGCGCACTCTTCAGCGAGCCTGCCAGTACTCCTGCGATAGTAGATGCACAGCAAAAGAAGCCGCGATTACCTGTGCATGCAATTGCCACTGGAGACAGCCCTATTCTGCGATTTGTTGGTTGCTCTCAGCTTGAGTCTAATAGAGACTTTTATCAGCCTTGGTTAACTAAACTCAATCAATGGCTCAGCGAAGGTAAATCACCTTATGTGTTTTTCCATACCGCAGACAATTTTGATGCGCCATTTTTAGCGAGACAATTTATTGCAGATTTAGAGATACATCATCAAGTAAGCAATCCATTCCCCGCTGAAAAAGAAGCAAAGCAAGAGGCGCTGTTTTAATGTCCCATCCCTATTTTTTAAACTACTCAGAGCAAGTCCAGACTCAAGTCACTCAATTAATAGAGAGCAAGCGACTCAGTGCTTTTTTCAAAAGCCGCTATCCTGAAGCGCATCAAATCAAAAGCGATAAGCTACTTTACGAATATGTGGAAGGATTAAGACAGCAGTACTTAAAAAATACCCCACGGGTATCGCAGGCCAAGTTTGAAAAGCGCAACAATATGGTATTGAATGCGTTAGGAACCCATACGTTCAAAACCACACGACACGGGCAAAAACAAAAAACGTCGCACCAAATACACATCGCAGCACAGTTAAAACACGCACCCGAGGCAGTGCTACGAGCATTGGTTGTACACGAGCTAGCGCACTTTAAAGAGAAAGACCATAACAAGGCGTTTTACAAGCTTTGTCAGCATATGGAACCCCACTATCATCAACTTGAGCTAGAGCTACGGCTATTTATGCTGATGTGTGAAACAGAAGGCAACACCAATTACACTTAACTTAAGGGTAATTGGTGTTTTGAGAAATTAGCGTTTACAGCTTGGTGCAAAACCACCCGTACGCGCTTTGTTAGCGGTTGCTTGGGCAGTTGTCATGTTTGCTTGTAATTGCTTAATTCGATTTTCAGGCGCAGGGTGCGTCGACATAAATTCTGGTGGACGCTGTTCGCTCATTTTCGCCATATTTTGCCAAAGCGCAACCGAGCCTTCAGGGTTAAAGCCAGCCTTGGCCATTAGATCTAAGCCGATAACGTCCGCTTCGCTTTCATGAGAGCGGCTAAATGGCAGCGCGACACCATACTGCGCGCCAAGACCTAATCCCTGCATAATGGCATTGCGATATTCGATATTATTCATTTCAAGCACCGCCGCCCCTGCCTGCAGGCCAAACTGCAACACACTGTTTTGCGATACGCGCTCATTAGCGTGTTCAGCAATAACATGTCCTACTTCATGGCCCATCACCGCAGCAAGTTGATCTTGGTTTTCTGCAACTTTGAGAATCCCCGTATGAACCCCGATTTTGCCGCCGGGTAGTGCAAATGCATTAGCAGAGTCATCTTCAAATACCACAACTTCCCATTGCTGGTTTGCGTAGTTTGCTGGGAGTTGTGCTATTAAGGCATTTGCAATACACTTAACGTAGCGATTGGTTTTAGCATCAGTATCAACTTTTTGCTCTTGCTTCATTTGTTCAAAGCTTGCAACACCCATTTGGTCCATTTGCTGCTCGGAATAGAGTGCTAACTGAGTGCGTCCGGTAGGCGATGTTTTGCAGCCAGCAAGCGTTGCTGCCACAGCTATCGCGAGAACCAGTTTTTTCATAACTTGTTCCTTTTCTTATTTTATAACTTAAGTTTCTCTAAGTTTACCGCAATTTCGTCACTTAACGAGACTAACTTAGTACAATATAAAAAATTTTTCATGAACTTCTGCTGATCAGAACGCCGTCTTTTCGTTGCTCCACTCTAGTGCACCGAGTTCCATTTCCATATAAAGCGTCTCTGATTAGTGTATTTATTCTGCTTAACATTAACAAGGTAACAATACCAACATATGAAGTCATCAACACTCCCATCAATACTCTTGCCATTACTGGCTAGTATTGTCGCGATAACGCCTTTGGCTATCGACTTGTATCTCCCCGCGATGCTTGCGATTGCAGACAGCTTGAATAGCCCGCTTGAGCAAGTACAGGTTTCTCTTAGTAGCTATTTAGCAGGTTATGCTGTCGGCATGATGGTGTTTGGCCCCCTTGCAGATAGATTCTCAAGACAGACGTTAGCTATTTGGGGCTTGGTCGGCTTTACCGCATCGTCAATTGGGCTTGCGCTAACTAATGACATCGATATGTTTTGCTTCTTACGTGTTGTTCAAGCATTTTGTGGTGCCGCAGCGACTGTCGTTGTACCAGGTGTGATCCGCTATTATTACAAAGAACACACAGCCAAAGGGATGTCTTATGTTTCGATGATCATGATGATCGCGCCACTTATTGCTCCCTCTCTTGGTGCGTTGATCTTGTTGTACTTTGATTGGCACGCCATTTTTTGGTTCTTAGCGGTTTATGCGGTACTGGTTATCATCGCATTACAGTTTTTCTGTATTGCAATTCCAACCAAAGCCGATGTACCGCTTAGCTTATCGTTTTTCTTAAAAAACTACCGTATTGTATTAACACAAAAGAAGGCCCGCTACGATATTCTTTCTTCGATGCTGGCATCATTCGCATTCTTTTGCTTTTTAACCTCAGTTTCGTTTATCTATCTTGAATATTATGGTGTGTCGGAGCAGCTTTTTGGAGTGTTATTCGCCATGAATGTGATTGCATTGATGCTCGGTAACTTTGCCAACACGCGTTTAGTGCCAAGGCTTGGTTCTAGGAAAATGCTCAATATCGGTCTTACTATTGGTATCGTCTTCGCGACACTACTGGTCATACTCAGCAGCCAATCAGTCTCGGTTTGGGTGCTAGCTTCTGCCATTGCACCTTTGATGATGAGTTTGGGGATCATTGCCAGCAACGCTGATGCGCTGATATTACTGGGCTTTGAGCATCAAACCGGTACCGCTACCGCGGTGATAGGCACGCTACGATTTGGTAGCGGCGCTTTGGTCGGCCCCTTACTTGCACTCGCGGTTCCTGAGTCACCTTTGCCGTTCTCAAGCTTTATGTTCGCTGCCATTGTGTTGACTATCGTCTGCCAATTGTTAAATAGGCGTTTTGAGAAAAGTCTCAACGCCACAGAAATCAAAGAGTAAATCACAAAAAGCCCCGACTTGCGGGGCTTTTCTCTAAAATCGTTATTATATCAGGTTAATTTAGCTCTTTATCTTTCCAGAACTTAGTGCCTTTTACTGTTGCTTGCAGTGCCAAACCACTTTCAGTAAAGGTGTACACAGTAACATCACCATAATAGGCTTCGCCTTCTACCGACGCACCTTTTTTAGCGGCTTTCGCTGCAGCATCTGCATTTCCGCCAAACGTCCAGCCTGAAGTAACAAACTTATTCATTGCTTCAGGAGTATGGAATACCATCACAATACGATAATCTTTTACACCTAGACCAAGGCCTACACCACCTTCAGCCATATTCATATAGGTGTTACTTCCTACCGTATTATCGTGTACGACACCGTAACCTGTTCCAGCTGCAACAAATAGCAGATTAATATTGGCATTAGAAAAAACAGCATAGCCCGGCGCTGCCGCAATTTGCGAACGCGTATCTGGCTTTTTGCTGTAGAGCTGAGTAAGTACATCGTTTTTCATATCTAGGATGGCACGTTGCTTTTCAACCTTGTCACCATCGCCCATTGAAGCACATGCACTAAGCATGACGGCCAAAAAGCCAGCCATTAAATGTTTAACGTTTACCATAGGTTTTTCCTTTCCTGCATTAATTGAAAATAACATTACCTATCATAGACGCTTAGTTTGAATACTGGATTAATTTAGAGGTATGTTTCGAGTCTTGCCAAACCAGCGGCAAAGTTACGCTTACCCGTTCCTAAACGGAAGTGGCACTCGCTCTCCAATAGAAATAACTTTGCGGGTAACAATAGCGTGTTCGAGGTCTCTGCAAATTGACGTGACCACTTTTCAGAATCCCTTACTGAATTAATCTTCAGTAATGACAACACACCGCCATGCGGCTCTACCCAAGTTACTTTTTGCGAGTATAAACTGACAAATTCACGCATCAATTGGACGTTGTTTGCAATGATTTTCACATTATACGCTAAGATAGTTTCACTATGCAGTAATGCGGTCGTCGCCAATAAATCATCCACTTTACTGCCACAAATGCTTAAGTAGCTTTTACCGGCCAACAGCGCATCTGCTAGTGCTTTCGAACCGCAAATTGCCCACCCTACTCGGATGCCAGGCAAGCCCATACTTTTGGATAATACGCCTAACGTAATCGACCGCGGATAAGCCGAAAAACGCCCACCTGCGGCGCGGTCATCGCCATGGCTCTGTGCTGATACTTCATCACTTAATATGTAAGCACCACACTGCTCTGCCAGTTGTTGTATTTGTCCAACTTCATTGTCAGTCAAGCCTGCGCCCGTTGGATTATGAGGAGCATTAACGATAATGAGTTTGGTTTTTGTCGTCACTGCGTTTTTGAGTCTTTCTATATCAACCTGCCAGTTGTCCTCTTCTCGCAATGCCACCGTGTTGACGATAGCGCCAAACTGTTTGGGAAGTGTTGCAAGCGATGGGTAACTTGGCGTACAGACCACCACCTCATCTTGTGGGTCTAGTAATTGCGCCATCGTAGTGAAAATAGCTTCTTGAGCACCGCTAAATGACACGATTTGATTAAGATCCACACATGCCGTCGTCGGCAGATGATAAGCTTTAATCGCCGCTTTTAGCCCTTCACTGCCCGCAATCGGATTGTAACCCAGTTCAATGTCTGGCATTTTACCGCCACCAAGCTCAATAAGTTCACCAAGCGTCACACCTTGAGCGCAGGAATCACTCAAGTTGATGTCGATGGGAGTAGCCAAGCTTTGACTAAACTTAATGTGATCGGGTAATACTAATTCCATTCTCTAACCTAAAAAGTCATGCCAGCACTTTGGCTGGCATGTGTATCAACGACTATTTAAGACGCCATAGCGTAAGTTGGCATCGCTCTAGTTCAACTTTACGTGCGTTTTTGCTTATGGCGGACATTACTTCATCTTCAGCCAACAGTTCAAAATCTCGTCCCAGTAAAATTTCTAAACCATCACGGCCCGTGACGTTCTCACCACTGACCTTATAACCGCCCAACCAGTTTTGTGCTTGGGTTAGCGCTTTGTCCCACTGATAGGCTGAGCTTATCGCAAGGATCCCGCCTGCATTCAAGCGCGATTTAATTTGGTTTAAAAAGGTTTTTGGTGAATATAAGTATTCCACAACACGATGACACAAGATTAAGTCATACTCGGCGAATTGTGGTTTAAGGTTATGCCCATCCCCTTGGCAGAAATGGATACGCTCACTGAGTTCATTAAAACCTAATTGCGAAGTAGACACTTCGTGGAAGTCCACAATTTCACCTTCAATCTCGGTAGCAAAGCGTACCGGCGTGCCTTCTTTTAAGGCCAACGCGTGTTGAATATTGCGCGCAGTAAAATCAATGCCATCTACTTGAGTAAAGTGTTTCGCTAATTCAAAACTTGCACGACCGACCGAGCAACCCAAATCCAGCGCTTTATCTGTATTACCTTGATAATGCACCATTAGCTGTGAAACAACACTTTGCAATGGATTGCCAAAATGCATAACAGGCTTGCCGTAGTGGCTATGTAGCGCATTGGCAACGTCCGCATCCATTTCGCACAAGTTGACCTTTTGCACTGGCACTTGTGGGCTCTCACTTTCGATGTATCTGAATCCTGCATGTTGGAAGAAGTGGCGTCTAAAGGCATAACGAGAGTCTCGCACGGCTTCGTTACCTGTAGAAATCCAAGAACCACCTTTTATCAGATTATGTTTACCGTCAAAAATGGGAGTCGAGAAATCATCGTATAATGGATGCACTTTAAAGCCGCTGTATGCGTCGATCGGACTTTCCGTCCATTGCCAAACATTGCCGATGATGTCGAATAAACCTTCAGTTTCAAAACGGTTAACCGGACAGCTTGAAGCACATACCTCAAGGTTGATGTTTCCCGGCGCTTCGCTCCATGTCGGCAAGTCAACATCGAGCTTATCGCGCAGTACTTGCCACTCTGCTTCTGTTGGTAAGCGTACAAAGTGCTCACTTTGCTCAGACTTCCAGTTACAAAAAGCCTTCGCTTCAAGGTAATTAACCTCAACTGGCCAATTGAGTGGTAATGGAATTTCCTCGGCTAAATTTCGTTGCCAAAAGCCTGTGTCTTTCTTTATCCAAAAGCGCGGCATGGTTGATTTAGTTGAAGCCAACCAAGCTTGACCTTCAGCCGTCCAAAACTCAGGCTGATTGTAGCCACCAGCTTCGACAAAGGTTAAAAACTCTTGGTTTGAAACCACATATTTACTGGCCTTGAATGGTGCCACTTTGACGTCTTGTACACCATATTCGTTATCCCAACCGTAGGTTTGATTTGATTCAGGTTTACCGAGGCGAACATCATAACCGCTTACTGAGATTAGGTTGTTGTCAGGTGCATCACCGTACTCATCACACGCTTCCCAACCGGGTTGTAAAGTCAAGTCAGCCAGCGGCAGCATCCGCATTATTACAGAAGAGGTTTCTAGGTGGATACGTTCGTGTTCAATCCCCATTAGGACAACCCACGCAAGGCTATCTTGAGTGATTGGTAGGGTAATATCCATCTCATCGATTAACCCGTTAATAAGTGCATTCACTTGTTGGCGATAAGCACGCACTTCTGGCACTGTTGGCCAATCGTAATTATTGCTATCAAGGTCATCCCAAGACATTTCGTCTACGCCAACTGCACAGGTAGATTCAATGTGTGGATTAACGCGTTGAGTGATATATTTCCCTAACATCAACTTATTAACGTAAAAACAAGCGGTATGACCGAAATAGAAAATGAGCGGATGCCGTAACCGCTCTGCCTTCACAAAATAGGCGTCGTCATTGTTGATATTGCTAAATAATGATTCGTACTGCTGCCAGCTATTGTTGAAGTATGCTTTGATCTCAGCGCGCTTTTTCTCCACGTCGCCACCTGAAAGCCAGATTGGCTTTAATGTATTTGGTCTTTCCATACAATTATCTTCTTTAAACTTGCTACTTCGATACATACACCATTTCAATGCATGCAGCTTTTAAACTTTGCTCACTTTGCCACTTAATGCCAATGGCATCTTGCTGTATACGTTTGATAATCTAGCTTAGACCACTGATATCAACTTTTTATGACCTTAACTTATTCACATTTAATTTTCACTGCCGACAAGACTATTTTCGGAAAAAACTTCACTTGGTACATCTGGCATATGTGATAAAAATAAAAAGAGCGCAACTTAGGTCACGCTCTTTTGGCAGCCGGGCTGCATCACAATGAAATTTACGCGACCACGGGCTCTAAAGACTCAGCTGAGCTGGACTCCAATGTCAAAAATACCATCACCATGATATTGGCGATAAACCACAAGTCTTTAATCACAAATTGTCCCAAGCCACCCAGCAAGCTCATGTCGCTAAACGCACCGGCTGCGGTAAACAGAAAGCTTTGCGTCATAACAAATACCGCTAGACACCCAAGGCTTGCAACACTAATCAAGACTCGCTGTTTGAACCAAATGCCAATGCCAAGCAAGCCTGCCATCAAAATGTCATAGGCGCCTATCACGTTTGAAGCTTCTTGCACGGAAAACAAGTCATACATCCAAGACATAAACGGTGAAGTTTCTACTAGCGGCACGATTGCCTTTGCCTCAAGTTCGAGAAATTTCATTCCACCGATCCAGACTAAAACCAATGCCACCGGGAAATAGTTCGCCCACACTAGCGTTCGCGTGTTGGTATGATGACGACAGTATAGAAATAGTGCGATGGGTACTAACGCAAAATACTTGATGATCCCTTGCCCAGAACCAATAACGGGAAAGCCGCCATGAGCTGCTATCCAGCGGTTTTCGGCAAACAACGTCAACAAAGTAAATAAACTAATGATGGCGATTAAGGCAAGCGGCCACGCCGCAGGAATAATCTTACATTGCTGTAAAATGACTAGACCCGCGGCAACCATTAACGCAAAGCCAAATACAATGCCAAGTGTGGCAACAGGCACCCACTCTGTTAACCCGTAAAAGCTAAAGGTACCAGAAATGGTACTTGGCCCAGCGCCAAACAAAAATGAAATGCCAAGCAGTAATAAGCTCACTGCTAACACGCCTGAAATAGAATAATCGATAGTTCTAAACGACATATCTAACCTCTTAATATGCTATTGTCTATAAGACCCGAGGTTTTAGAAAGTTCATTCAGCGTTTGTGAAGTTTATACCCATTGCAAGGTATACTAAGTAGTTAGGTCCACAACCCAGTTCAATGCCAGTGCGTCGCAAAGTCAATGAGTCGCGTTAATATTGGGCTTTGAAATTTATCTTTACGCGTCACCAACCAAAACTGCCTCGGTGCGGCTTTTAAACCTGAAAGCGCCTTAATTCGTTGCTGTGCTATGGCATGTTCAGCGGAGTATTTTGAGATACACGCTAAACCGAGCCCTGCCGCCACACCATTTATAATCGCCTCGGTGGAATTTAACTCAAACGCGATTCGCCACGACGTAAGCTGCGCTGCAATATTTGCTAAGAAAAATTCTCGACTGCCGGAGCCTTGTTCCCGCAACAACCAACGAGATTGACTTTGTATCAGCGTTTGAAAGTCAGTTACCGCAAAGTCCATTGCACTCACGATACACATTTCATCTTCAAACCAAGGCATGATGTCTAAACCTTCGCCTATCACTCGGCCTTCAACAAAACCAATGTCTAATTCGTAGTCACGAAGCATAGCGCACACTTTCGCCGTATTGGTGATAAACAACTGCTGCTGCGTATGCCCTGTTTGCTGCTGAAAAGCCGCTAGCATGGGAGGCAGCAAATGATTGCCTAAGGTATCGCTGGCACCAATTTTAATTTCGCCATATAGCCTCTCGCTTTCTTTAAATAGGGACTCTAAGAAGCGACATCTATCTAGCACTTGATGCGCATGCGGTAGTAATAACTCTCCGGCTGGATTTATCATTAATCGATTATTTACACGATCGAATAATGGTTGTTCGAGGTGACGCTCTAACTCCGCCAGAGCCATGCTAACAGCAGCCTTAGTTAAACATAGCTTATCCGCTGCAGCCGTGATCGAACGCTCTTGCACGATTACCGTAAATACATTGAGTTGCTTAAGGGTTACCATTGACGTTAAGATTTACTGAACACTAATTTAAATATATTCAGATATTCTTAATTAAAGCGCAAGCGTATTATTCCCTCATCGAACAATTATTGTGAAATTACGCATGGCTACTCTTCATTCTTACAGTAAAAAACTCACCGCCAATATCCCCACCCCGATGTCTGGTCTTGCTCTTGGGCTGGCTAGTTTAGGCTGGTGTATCAGTAACCTGTTTCCCGCATTTTTTGTGTTAAAACCTTTAAGTGCACTGCTGGCTGGCTTTATTTTATTGCTGTTAGTGCTTAAGTTTATTTATCAACCTGCTCAATTAAGAGCAGATCTCGCGCATCCAGTGGTTGGGAGTGTATTACCAACCAGCGCCATGACAATCATGGTTATTTCTCATAGCATCGCGGCCTATTCTCACCTTATTGCAACTGTGGTTTGGCTACTTGCTATTGCAGTTCATCTGGGTTTGCTAGCCAGCTTTGTGTATTTTCGCAGCCGCAATTTTGAGCTTAACCAGCTTGTGCCAAGTTGGTTTATTCCCCCAGTGGGGTTTGTCGTTGCCGATGTCACCTTTAACGGCATGTCAGCGTTGCAACCATTGGCGATGGGGCTTTGGTACTTGGGAGTGATATTTTACTTACTGCTGCTACCGTTCATGATTTACCGTTTATGTAGAGGCAGTGCCATACCACAGCAAACCCAGCCCACAATTGCAGTCATGGCAGCGCCTGCGAGTCTATGTTTAGCAGGATATTTAAGTGTCCATCCAATGCCAGCGGCTGGCGTGGTGTTTGCCCTACTGAGCGTCGCTATTATTATGACCCTAGCGATATACCTTGCTTTTATTCAGCTGCTGCGGCTGCCATTTAGTCCTGCCTTTGCGGCATATACCTTTCCATTAGTCATCGGCGTCACCGCCATTAGTAAAGTCGTCACTTGGCTAAGCAGCGAACACTTAAGCCCAGGCTGGTTAAGTGTGTTGCAATACCTAGTTTGGCTTGAACTTGTCGTTGCGATCGCAGTAATTAGCCACGTTTGTATTCACTATGCGCGATTCTTACTAAAAATAAGCACTGCCAATTCAGAGAGTTAAAGCTAATATTGCAATAACCTAAACACACACCATTTACTTAGCATGCTAACTAATCTAGAATACTTAGCATGCTAAGTAAATATATCTTAAGTTATGTCGTCACTTCCATTTCATGAAACGCTCGATCTTAGTCTCTGTGGCAAGTTAGGCCGAGTCCATAGAATTTGCCGTCAAGCCGTAACCCAAGCTGTGGAGCCACTCGGTTTTACCCAGCCACGCTGGACCGCCATGATGCATATTCATCATTTGGGTGAAGGTTGCACACAACACCAATTGGCGTGCAGTTTAGATATCGAAATGCCGAGCCTGACTCGCACGATGAAACAGTTAGAAGAAAATAACGTGATAGAGCGCCGCATTGATAAGCAAGACAAACGCTGTCGTAAAATCTACTTCACCGAACACGGGCAAGCCCAGTTAGCGCAGCTAAAGATGCGGATCAGTGAAGTGAAGGCACTTTTATATCATGGGCTTAGCGATGACGAGCTCAATGCTATCGCACATGCGTTGGTCAAACTTGAGAACAATGCTCAGCAATGTTGTGACAATATTTCTGAAAATGGGAGTACCAGTGAGTAAACTTAGTCCAGATCAGCAATTTTCCCGCTACGTAAAGGTTTCAATCGCCCTTTTTGCCCTCTGCTTTAGCTATTTTATCTTTGCTGATCTCTATATACCAATGACGCCTCAGGCACGTGTGTATCATCAAGTAACCAAAGTGACGCCCAAAGTCAGTGGTGAAGTGCTTGCCGTGAATGTCAGCAATAACCAAAGAGTTCAGCAAGGGCAACTACTACTTACTATCGATGAAGCGCCGTATCGTTTAGCATTAGCTAAGGCTGAGCTCGCTTTGGCAGAAGTTAATCAACAGAACAAACAATTAGACGCACAGATGGTTGCGCAGCAAGCACAAATAGAGGCTGCTGTAGCCAAGTATGATGAGCAACAGCGACTTTATAAACGCAGCCAATCTTTGCTGTCACAACACGCAATTTCAACGCAGGAATCAGATCAAATTCAAGCAAATTTTGCGACGGCTAAGTCACAGCTCAGTGCACTCAGAGCTAATCTACATGCGCTTGAAGTAAAGCGTGGTGCAACCGACGAACAGAATATTGCACTAATGCAAGCACGAAATGCCGTAGAGCAGGCTAAATTGCAACTCAGTTACACCGAAGTCCGCGCGCCCCATGATGGCATCATTAGTAACTTACAGATCACCACGGGAACCTATGCTCGCACGGGTGTGAGTTTAACCAGTTTGGTTTCGGACAATGTTGACTTAGCTGCGGATTTCAGAGAAAAGTCGCTTTACCACGTCAAACTTGGCGAACAAGCGCTAGTGAGCTTTGATGCGTTACCGGGCAAAGTCTATCCCGCCGTGATCCATGAATTTTCTGCCGGCGTCAGTGATGGACAACTCAATGCCGACGGCCAATTGGCAGCCGTTGAGACCTCCAACCGCTGGGTGCGAGATGCGCAGCGTCAACGCGTTCATTTAGCATTTGATGAGCCATTACCTTTACTAGCAAGTGGTGCCAGAGCGACAGTTCAAGTCCTGCCTGAAAGCACTTTGCTTGCAACCCTTGCACAAGCGCAAATCAAATTCGTCAGTCTACTTCACTACGTTTATTGATATGAAAGTTGCACTGAACGCCAATGACCTAAGACAGATGCTGCGTATTGCAACTGGGAGTACGCTAGGCTTTGCACTAAGCAAACTGCTCAACTGGCCGTACGGTATCTTTTTTACCGTATATCCCATGCTGCTACTTGGGTTAGTACCAATGTTAAACGCACACATAGTGCGCCAGTTTATCTTAAGTGGGTTGGTCTGTGCCTTTTCGGTATTGGTGCTACAAGGGCTATTTGGCTTCCACCCTGCGTTAATGTCCTTACTCACCTTTGCCTTATTTGCCTTTTTGTTTTTGCAAATGAGCAAAGGCGTTAATTTCTTATTTGGTGCAATGAGTGTGGTGGGACTATCAATCCAACTTCATTTTGCCAGTTATGCTTCAACCAGTGGTGGCTTATATTCACTCATAGCCAGTAACTCTCTGGCTATTATCATTAGTATCGCAACCGCATATGTAATGCATTGGTTATTTCCGGACGTTACTGTGCGTCAATTACCGCCACGGCCAGCAAAAGATGCTGCAAGTATTCGCCATGAAGTCTTACTGTGCGCCACCGTAGCCACACTCTCATTTATGGTATTCCAAATCCTAGATTTACAAGATTCTGTTTCCGCCCAAGCGGCATCAATATTAATCCTCTTTCCACTGAGCTGGAAAGCGGCGGGCACAGCGGGCTGGCAACGTGCAGTTGGCACGCTGATAGGTTGTAACTTGGCATTAGCAGCGCAAATCCTACTGCAAACCTATAGCCAAATTTTGCTTTTTCCAATTTTGATTTTATGGATCTTAGTCTTCATTTTTAGTCGCTATCACTTGTTAAGTGGTGGTGCTCCTGGGATTGGCTTTGGTATTATTACCACTTTTGGGATCTTGTTTGGTCAGTCTCTCGCACCAAATCAAGATTTGATCTACAGCGCACTGTATCGCTTCAGTTCAGTGAGCGTTGCAATTACGGTAAGTCTCTGTGCAATCTACCTTATTCATCGCCTACTTAACCACTTTAGTGCAACGCGCCACCATACCTACGCCTGAATAAAAGGAATCCACTTGAAGCTTGGAAAACGCTTACAGACTTTGCATGATGTTGTTACTGAAGACTATCAACATATTTGGGACTGCTGCTGCGATCATGGCCAGCTTGGCGCACAGTTTTTAGATTCGAGCCAAGCGCACATACACTTTGTTGATGTAGTCCCAGCGCTTATCGCGAAAGTGAAACTGGATCTCACACGCTTCTTTCCAGAAGCCGAAACGCGCTATAGCCTTTACACCCAAGACGTTGCGAAGATCCCTCTTGCACAATACTCAGGCAGGCAATTAGTGATCATCGCAGGTGTTGGCGGCGACTTAACCGCAGAACTGATGACAAGTCTTTGCTGCAATTTGCGTGACGAGGTCGATTTCTTGCTTTGCCCAGTTCATCATCATTATACCCTGAGGCAAACCTTGCAATCTTTGCCACTTAAGCTGACCCATGAATCACTGGTTGAAGAAAATCGACGTATTTACGAAGTGCTCTATCTTACTTCAGGTAAGACTGGCGCTGCCATAACCCCGTTGGGCGAAGCGATTTGGCAACAAGGAACGCTTTCCAAACGCTATTTAGAGAAAACGTTGGATCATTATGCACGAGTTGCCAAAGGCAAACCCGAAGCGCAAGCCATTTTATCGGCTTATCAACACCTTACACTATAAAACACAGCGCACTCAGCCAAACTAACTGAGTGCCATAACTTAATCGCTGATAGAGCCCACTATTACGTTTTTGTTTGTAAGCGTTGGCAAGCTGATAGCTAAAACCGACACAAACAAGTACACAAACGGTAGAAAACCAAGCAAATAGCGAGTTTAACGGGCTTACAAACCAGACCAATAAAGGGGCGATGAGTAAGCTTAATAGCATTACCATACCCGCGAAAGAATGAATATTACACGCTCGACTTGGCGAGGTTGTGTATGGATCGGGATCCATAGGAAAGAAACCTGCAACAGCGGTTGCTAGACCATGACAAACAATCAAACCGCCAATAACACCTAACGCCCAGTTCCCTTCGGGTACCAAGATGATATAAAAACCAAAACAACAAAATAGCAAGGCTAAGGGGTAATTATTAACTGCGGGAGACAATCGTTCTGTTGGACTACCACTGGCACCTAACTCACTACAAAATTGATTTTTGTGACTATAATTTGGATAACGCTTGGCAACGCCATACACCCCTACCAGCATCCATATACTTGCTAGTATGCCAAAATAACTCACCAACTCTTGCAACATCACGCCTATCCTTAATGCGCTAAATTTATGTCTACACACTTTATACTAATTTAGGAACATACGAAACCGAGCAGCTGCATTCAATTTAGTGTATTTTCCAGCGCTCCAAAATAGCTTGTTGTTGACCACTTTGACTTAATTCCGCTAGTGCGTGCTGCAGGCGGTTCGCAAGCTCATTGGGAAACTCTGCATTCACCGCCAGAGCCAACTCACTTGGGAAATGCTCAAGAAGTAACTTATGCTCAATTGCTTTTGGGTCCAGCTTAAGGGCGTTTAGTTCTTTCTCGAGTGTTAGTGTGTTGGTTAGTACAAAATCAATCCGGCCCTTAAACAATAAATTCCAAAGACTTTGGTAGTTTGACACTAATACCAACTCATAACCTTCAGAAAAGCCAGCTTGTTTGAGAAAGGTTTCACTATAATAACCGCGTATGGTTCCGGTACGATAGCGCTTTGCAGCGTCAAGATCGTTTATTGGCGTTTGAGATTGTTTCAGGCCAATAAGTGATGCGGACGTATGGCACATAGTCCCCAAAAAGCGGAAATAGACTTCTCGAGTTGGTGTTTTTAGCCAAGATAACAGCACCACATTAGGTTTAGTTTCTAATTCGTGTAACACACGTGCCATCGGCATTATTTCAATTTTGGCAGTAACATTTGCTTTATCTGCTACCGCTTGAGCAAGCTCAACTAGGCCACCATCCACTTCTCCTTGGCCATTAATAAAATGATAGGGAGGCAAGTCTTCCGCAACAAAATGCACTGTTTCTTGCGGCGAAGCAATTATTTTGGTTGATGCAAGTAGCGCTACAAGGAATAAAATCTTCCTAATCATTTTATCTCAATAAATTAAACAATCATTCGGTCAGTGTGCCCGTATTTGCATTGCAATTCAATCCGCAGCAATGGCTAGATTGCTTCAGAAAGTATTTCATTTGATAATCCAGTACATCATGTAGTAATGGTTTTACCTCGCCATGGGTACAGTTATCTACTTATGACCTGCGTTTACCGCTGCCAGACCTTGCCAATCTTCTAAATCTTGTTCTGGCTTTTCAGCACGAAATTGTTGATACAATACGATACCTTGCTCATCTTCTAAAATATCGACTTGTACGCCCTTACTTTCAAGTAACGGCTCATTGCCTGAAGCATTAGTGATATCCCCTACCACGACTCGCTGAAAACCACGCATGTAGAGTAATGTTGCGCATACGTCACAAGGACTTAGGCTGGTATACAAAGTGGTTTTACTAAAATCAATCCGTCCCGCATCTCGAATTGCCGAGGTTTCACCATGGTTATATGGGTGGCTCTCTTGCACTAACGTATTATGTCCTTTACCTACAATTTGATTGGTCTCGTTATCAACAATAACCGCACCAATTGGGCAACCTCCCTCTTCATAACCCTTTTTTGCCAGCAAAACAGCAATGCGCATAAAGTCTTGATCGCAAAGCTTACGCGTAAAGTCGCTATCGAGTAATACGCCAAGACTCTTGGTTGGCATATGTGCAATGGCATTGAGCGCTTCGCTATTTACTTGGATTTCTGCGTTGAGTAATACAGTCATTTTTTTATTCCTTGTTGTATTATATGAACCGAGCTTAACACTATAATTTGGCGCAATTATGAAGTACCCAATCACATAGCTTATCTAACCAAGGTTTTGCCACATCAAGCGGCCAACCACAATTGATCCGCAGATGATCTTGATACAACTCACGACTTGTAAATAAGCTGCCTTGGCGAATCTCAACCCCAAGTTCAGCTAGACGTAAAGCGAGTGCATCACAGTCAATATTAGGCAGTTTCAGCCATAATGCCATTCCGCCCTGAGGGGAAGATATTTTACAGCCCTTTGGTAAACGCGATTTCAAATAGCTTTGGTAAGCGAAGCAGTGTGCCGCTAAGGTGCGATTAAGCGTCCGTAAATGGCGCTGGTAATGTCCTGTCTCAATAAAGCGTGATACCGCCATTTGTAAACATTGATTTGGCATGCCGTGAAACGCCTGCATGAGCGCGGCCACTTGGCTTTGATAACGCCCAGCTTCACACCATCCAACTTGCAAGCCCGGCGCTAACGTCTTAGACACTGAGCTACACCAAATTACATATCCGGCTTTATCCCACGCCTTTATCGGTAAAGGCATTGTGTGATTATGGCTCAACTCCCCAAAGACGTCATCTTCGATAATCGCCATTTGATACCGCGCAGCAAAATCCGCAAGCCACGCTTTTTGTTGCACAGATAGACTGTGCCCCGTTGGGTTTTGGTGGTTTGCTGTAAGCAAACACGCAGATACCCTTTGCGTTGTCACTACCTGTTCCAAGGCTTCTAGGTCGAGTCCTTCGGGCGTCGTTGGGATCTCAATCACCTTGAGCTGTAGCGTTGCAAGCAGTTGCAATAAACCTTGATAACATGGTGACGGCACTACCACACAATCCCCCGCTTTTGTAACAGCCTGCAGTCCCGCCATCACGGCTTGAATACAGCCGCCAGTCACCACGAGATTATCAGGATTCAGCGCCAACCCCTTTTGTTTAAAGTGCTTGGTTAGATTCTCTCTAAGCGACGTCAGTCCCATCGCATTGGGATAATGAAAGTGGTGATACTGAGGAGAGTCGAACGCTTGCTTTATAAACTTAGTCAGGCGATTTATGGGCATCAACTCGGGTGCTACTTGCACCGTCGATAACATCGTATTGAGCCCTACGACAGAGGGTCTTAACGCACTTTTGGGAGATTTCACTTCACTCTTAAATGTAGCAAAGTCAATGTCGCTATTTTTGGCCTCAGGTTTACAAATATAAAAACCAGATTTCTCTTGAGAAGCTAAAAAGCCATTATCCTGTAATTCCTCATAGGTTCTAATGGCAGTACTCATGCTCACGCCATGCTGCTTGGCAAAGATCCGAAGCGAAGTCATTTTTTCACCGACTTGACGCTCACCGGCGTTTACCTCTGCTATCACCTGCTCACTTAATGTAATAAACTTTCTCGCCATCTGTATCCCTAACAACCAAGAATTCTGTATCTGTACTGCATTTTTACCGAAGTTACACTGTAATTCCAGTATTCGTTCACAAATGGGATTGACACATGACGATGACACACAACCAATGGCAAGCATTACCCCAATTGCTCACTGAGTTTTCTAAACTTACCGAGGCGTTTATACAGTCTAACAATAGCCGTCCAGTCGCTGGTCGAGATACTGCTCCGCCCGACCTAATACTCACAGAGTCTGGAATTGCATTTGAATCACTAATAGAGATTTTTAGTAAACAAGTAGTGCCAAACTTAAGCACCAGTATTGGACCTAGGTATTGGGGATTTGTCACCGGCGGCGCAACGCCTGTTGCCACCTTTGCCGATTGGCTAGTGTCAACCTATGACCAAAATGTCTCAAAAGGCGATGGCTCCATTGCGACCAGTATAGAGCGGCAGGCCATTCGCTGGCTAACCGAATTATTCGACCTACCAGCAAGCTTTAATGGTCTTTTTACTACAGGGGCGACAGCGGCAAATTACTTAGGTGCGGTCGTAGCTCGCCAGTTTGCAGGACATCAACAAGGGATCAATGTGGCAGAAGATGGAGCCTTCGGTTTGGAAGTTGAGGTTTTTTGCGCGACGCCCCACGCGAGTATGATTAAGGCGCTTGGTCTTGCAGGCCTTGGCCGCAACCAAATCACGAGAGTCGCAACGCAAGTAGGCAATGAGGCTACGGATATTGCAGCGCTTGAGTCAGCGCTTACAACAAGTAACGCCAAAGGAAAAGTTGTCATCGCCAGTGCCGCCACGGTTACTGGCACTAATTTTGATGATTTAATTCAGATCCGCCATTTATGCGATAAACACCAAGCTTGGCTGCATGTTGATGCTGCATTTGGCATTTTCGAGCGTCTGGTCTCTGGCTCAGAAGGTCGCACTAAGGGGCTAGAGTTAGCCGATAGTATCACCTTGGATGCACACAAGTGGCTCAATGTACCATACGACTGCGGTATTTTTCTCACTCGTCATTTGCACTATTTGGTTGAAAGCTGTGATGTTCCAGCTCCTTACTTAGTCACATCAAAAGCCGAACCCGACTTTTTTTCGATGGGTGTAGAAAACTCTCGTCGATTTAGAGCGCTGCCCGTTTGGATGTCATTACTTGCGTATGGTAAAGACGGGATCCGTCAATGGGTAAGCAAAAATATTGCGCAAACTAAACAACTTGCAGACTGGTTTACTGATTCTCCACACTATGATTTAGTCTACTACGGAGAGCTGAACGTAGTGCTTTTCAAGCCAAGTGGCAAAGACGAGGCAGCAACAACCGCCCTGCTTCATGCCATTAATGCGGACGGCCGTATATTTGTCAGCCCAGGGAGTTGGCAAGGACAGAAGGTGATCCGTGCTGCGCTCAGTAATTGGCAAACAGAGCAAGTTGATTTAGACATAGCAAAACGCGCATTAACCGAATTAGCTAAGGCGCTTTAAGATTATAATATTTGCAGTTAGCTAACGCTGTGATTAGGAGTAATACTTTGCGCCAATTTGCGACTGTATTCCTCAAAATCGATATTGCTTTGCTCACCAAGTCCAGCCACCGCATGAGAAATAAACTGCGGTGGTACAAATAGATAAGTACGTTTTTTAAATTTCCAATGACGCACGATGTGCTTGGGCTGATGCTTGTCTTCATCTAACCCAGCCAACGAAAATAAATCTTGCCAGTCACTCTCGGTATCGCCGGTCGACTGGGCAACGCTTTGTGGTTCAATACTGAGCAAAATTGCCGACGTTTGTGGCACACCCATCAACAGCTCACCAATAAAAAAGATGCTACCACTGCGGCACAACTGCTGCTGCGCTTCCGTCATCTCAGATTGCTCTGCCATCTTCGCCCTTTGATATTGCATACCATTAAACATGGACTTGGCAAAAGGCAGCTGCTTTTCAGAAAACTCTCGATTTAAGACATGCTGAAACAGCGCTTTGCCAAGCGTATTACCTACGCCATCGTGACTAAAAGTGCCTTCTTCCACATTGGTTTCAATGAAAAGCCCAGACTCTACCAAAATATTTTTCACAGCTTGGTAGTTAAATATTGAAAACGGCTTACCCGTCACCGGATTTGTTGTCGACGTCACCGCTTTTGTCATCGCAGCAAAAAACACACTAATATCAACGAATGCACTTTTTAAGTCAGTGTCAAAGCTCTGAATGCTATCCGCCGTTGCACACAACATGATATTACCCGTTTCATTAAACACATAATGTTTAGTAATTGGGGTATATATTGGCTTTGATTGCAGTTTTGACGGTTTATCTTGCTTGCTAAACCAAGTTGAGAACATTGTTTACTCCCAACATTAACTGTCCTTTTTAGTCGTTTTACTGGCTGCTGTGGTTTGCGGCGGTGCGGCTATGACACTTCGCATTGATTCAATCAGGTTATTAAACTCTGGATCTGACATCGCCTCATTGAGCGATGCCGCTTGCTTAACAAAAGCAGGAGGAACGAATAAATAAACAGACTTACAAAGTGTAAGTTGTATCTCCGTATGGCCCCCTTTTAAACAAGGGCCTGCTTGCCACACCGATTTGACATCATTGGCATCCGCTGAGATAACAATTGGCGCAATAGAAATAGCACCGAGTAAATATTCGCAAACAAAAATGATGGTGCCGACCTTTTTGTCTTGACTGTCGGAACTCGCACTAATACTTACCGAGGCTTGCCCCATACCAGCGATCATATCCATCAATGATTTACCTATGGAGGCTAAATTACCACTGAGCCCTAGTAAAGTTTGAATCAACTGGCTCGATAGTGTGACCCCTGTCTGTTTACTCTCAAACTGAATATTACTCTCTGTCACTTTGACAAAAAGACCTGAACTTGAGACTAATTTATTGAGCGCGTCATAGTCATATAAACTCGTGCCTGACTCTGCCATCGCCTTGGTTAAAGCAGCAAAAAATACACTCACTTCACCAAACGCATTTTCAGCTTCTTGCGGCAATACACTTCCACCTGCGGTACTGTTTAGCGTACTTGCGATAAATAAGTTGCCGGTGGCATTCACTACAAATTGTTTAGTCGCTGGCACTTCATTGCTGTTTGTCGTCGTTAAATTAGCGGCTCTGGTTTGTGCATTACTCACAACAGTGCCGGGTTGAGGTGTTGACATACTCGTTCCTTAGATCTTGGTCTAGCAGATATTCTTCTTATGTCGATTTAGTGTAGTCGCATTTTCAATTACTTAAAATTTACTTTTGTGATTTTTTACAACCCAACCTATGTCGTAAAAACAGCACTAAAATAAACTGGTGGGCGTACCCTGATGATGTAACAACTGCCACTTATCATTTTGCTCGACCCATAAAGATGATCGATAGGCATGCTCTGAAAGCGTGCCATCAGTGTTCCGCCATGCGGAGCGATAAGTAAGAAGCAAAGCGTCACTATTCATATAAGCACAGTGAAACTGCTCTGCTACTACCTCCCCGTCTGGCCATTCTTCTTCATTCATTAAGCATAGGTTCTGGCCTAAGTTATATTGGCTTCCAGAGCGTCCAACCTCAATAAATTTAGGGTGAAGGAGTTCGCGACACAGCGCCATATTATGCCTATTTTCTTTGCGGTGAAGCGCACACTCCTTCGCGATGATCTGTTCAATAATTGACGTTGAACACATCAGAGCAGGCTAAGGCTGTTTATCAAATACGATGACGCCCTCTGGGATGGTATACCAGTCTTGCTTTTCACTAACCCATGCATGAACTGTCGGTTGAATAAGGCGAGTATCGTCCAAATTACTTGGTTTGAGTTTAATTGAATTTGGCTCTGCTGGATTAAAGTGGTAAATGCGATTGCCGCAAGTTGGGCAAAACTTAGCTCCGCTAACGTTACCGCTGTCAGCTGGGCGCCGCCATTCTTTCATCAGACCCGAAAATTCAATATCGTCTTTATCAACAATGGCAGTAATGCTAAATGCGCTGCTTGACAGTTTTTGGCAAGCCTTACAGTGACAGGCGACCACCATTCTAGGTGCTGCTTTTAACGTGTAGCTTACTTCACCACATTGGCACGAGCCGTTAATTGGAAATGTCATAAAATATCCTTGCTTAAGTTCGATCTAACCTCATTGGAACAAATCTAATACCGTTTTTCTGTGCTTCTTGCCCTGTAGCCTGAAAACCTAGCGCAAGATAAAACGATGCTGCATTAAGCGATGAACATAGCGAGATTTGAGCTGCGGATGTACTCGCTAACACAGTATCTAATAACTGCCGGCCAACCCCTTTACCTTGAGCTGACTTAGCAACAAATAAATGGGTGAGGTAGTTACCGTCTCTTAATAAAGCAAACCCGATCAGCTCACCGTTTATCAACGCCTTGGCACCGACAAAGTTGGCGTTGCACATGACTTGAGTTACTTCAGGTATTATTTCGTTTAGATAAGTGTCTTTGCCAAGCTGCGAAAAATTCGGTAAGACGTCAGCCTCTGAGACTTCACGCATTAGGGCCTGTTGATCTTTCAAGTTTGTTTTTGCAGCAGCTTGATTGGTATTTATACAAGGCAGAGCCAGCGTAGCATAGTCATTCTATGTAAGTCTGGCGATAACACAGTAGAAATGCCAATCAAGCGCTGCCCTTTGGGTTCATCTGGGTGCGCTTTGTTCATTGTTGCTCAACTTTTGCCTAGATTACTAGGCTGCAAGTCGAGCGTCGCGACCAAAACACACTCAGAAGAACAAAAATCAAACAGCAAAGGTCAACAGGCCCTAACCTTTCGATGGCATCCGCATCCTCGCCCTGAATCGCATTGATGATAATCTTCACTTATGACCTTTTGATTTATTGCGTGCTTACATTTCTGGCAAACGTTATCCCAAAAAAGCAATGCATTGCCACTAGGCTAAATATTAACTTACTTAAACTGGCATCGAAAAACCAAATGCCAATAGCAAATACGGGATGCATAGCAACCATTACCCACCAGCACACTCGGCCAATGTTGTAGAGTGGGTAGCCATGTTTGTTTTGGAAATTTAATAACCCAAACGCCCAAGGCAACAAAGTCCAGACAAGTGACATACAAAGCAATAGCGTCACAACAACCTTAATTAATACTTCCCCGAGCATCTATAACCCCTCAAGTGAGGTACGCAAAACCTCTTGAGGTTTAATATTGAGCCCATCGCGTCCAAACGCAAAACTATCTCGCTTATAGCGGGGGAAAATATGCAGGTGATAGTGGCTCAATTCGTTAAAATGCCCGTTGTTTTGCACCAGCGTAATCCCATCTGGGGAAAATTTACGCTCAATTCGCACATAAAGGTCACGCGCAACGCGGTGGATTTCAGCCAGTATGGATTCAGGGACCTGAAGAAGCGTTTCATAAGGGGATTTGGGGCAAATTAAGATATGGCCAAAGTTTATGGGGTCGTGATCGGCAAACGCAATCACCTGCTCTGATTCATATACAATAACCGCTTCAATATCTCTAGCAACTATCTGTTCTACAATCGTCATCAGCTACTTCTCCTTAACCTGATTACATAGAGTAATGTACCTGAGCGACTCTCTTCCTGCCAGTGATATATTCTATTTTCTCCTTTGTTAAGTGAATAATTTTCAAGCCCAAATTAACTCACAACCTATTTAAACCAGTTACATTATTCAATGAATAACCCTACAAGGAATACAACATGTTAAAAACGTTAGTTACGGTGGCTTTATTAGCTTTTGGAAGTGTAGCCAGTGCCGCAAATCACGCAGCGACCCATCATGCGATTCATTATGAAGGACGCGTCAGTAAAAACTATGCCGATGGCAGTGTGAGTTTTAATTGGCCGGGTAGCCAGCTGCATACCAAGCTCACTGGTCGTGCCTTTCATATCGAGTTGATGGGCTATGGCGATCAATTCGATGTATTGATTGATGGCAAATTTACAAAAAAGCTAAAGACCAACGCCAATGGTGTTGCGGAGACCTTCACGCTATTTGAAAGTACAAAGACAGAAACCGTCACAATTGAACTCGTTAAACGCTGGGAGCACTATGACCACAATACCCAGATCCTAAGTGTTGATGTGGACGGAAAATTAGACTCAATCCAGCAGCCACAGCCCCATATCTTATTTATTGGCGATTCAATTAGCGCAGGCTTTGGCAGTGAGTCCACTCAAAGACAGTGTGAATGGAGTGAAATTCTTGATTTAAGTAACGCGCGTAAAGCATTTCCGTATATAAGCGCGCAACAGCTGGGAGCCAGTTTTACCCAAGTTTCATACTCAGGTTTAGGCTTAATTCGAAATTGGGGCGGCAATCAACCACATCATACGTTGCGTAGTTACTACGACAAAATGTCAGCAGTATTTACCGACAACACTGACTTTGAAGACAAGTTTCCACAACTTATCGTCATTGAAGTAGGCACCAATGACTTTAGTACCGATCCAACCCCTGCAGAGCCTTGGCAAACTATTGATGAAGTCAAAACGCAGTGGGTAAAAACGATGGTCGTTTTCACCAAACAGCTGCGTGCAAGATATCCTGCAGTCCCCATTATTTATATGCCTCGTCCGTCATATCCATATAACTTTATTATTCCAGCAACTCACGATGCAATTGCAAAGCTTAATCAGCAAGATATCAGTAAACTATACAGTCATACATTCGACTCACCATTAGAAGGCTGTGTGTGGCATCCAACCGCTTCAGAGCATCAAGACATTGCTGAGAAACTCGTTACCTTTATCAAGCAGCAAGCACTTCTCTGAGCATATGTTCAGCGTTATTCAGTGAGATTAAGCTCGATGTACTGAATAACACGCAAACCATTTACAAACTTTCACATTGTTTTTTATACAAAAATTCACAACAAAAAATCAACTCACCCGCTTTAAAAACAAACTAATGAGAACGATTTTTATTTGTAAAAATAATACTTGTTGAGATTTATACTTTTTCAACACGTAAAGCCGGTACTTTGAACGAACTACATTAATTTCACTTTTTACAACAAAAATCACCAAGGGTAACCTTTTGGCAATAACTCCCCTCTTTTCAAGCACGCAAAAACATGATTAAAATCGTTACGTTATAACATTTTTAAAAATAATCATTTGTATCAAATAAATGATGGTTCTTTTCACATTCGTTTTTGCAGTTGGAATAACAAAATGACAAGGTCACTCCTGACAGTTAGCGTGCTTAGTAGCTTATATTCTTCACTTAGTGTTGCCGAACAATCCATTGAAACAATTGATGTGCATGGCACTCGCGCGCCTCTTTACAGCACGAGAGACGTGAACGCTTCGGCGTTGGGGATGAAAGATCCACAGCTTCTTCCTATTTCCATTCAATCATTTTCTGAAGAACTGATCAGCAATCAAAGAGTAAAAACGCTAGGCGAAGTGCTTGCCAACGATGCTTCTGTTCAAAACACCTCAATTGGTACGGTTTTCGACTTTGTGAGTCTGCGTGGCTTTCAACTAGATTGGACTAACGGTCTAAGACGCGACGGTTTAGCGCTTGCCCCCTACCAAGATGTACCGCTAGAGAATATTCAGCGCATTGATATCGTTAAAGGCCCGTCAAGTCTCGTATCAGGCTTTAACAACCCCGGCGGTACCATCAACTATGTGACTAAGCGCCCAACCATGGACGCCTTTTTGGATGTCACAACAGAAGTACGTAGCCGTGGAGGAAAGTATTTACACATCGATCTCGGTGGACCAATTTCCGACGAGCAAACGCTCGGCTATCGTATTAATGCCGCAGCAGAGAAAAACGGTGACTTTACCGGTGGTGATGACTTAGAGCGCTATTTCTTTAGTGCAGCACTGGATTGGCAAGTCTCAGATCGCCTATTTATCCGATTAGATGGCGATTACCAAGACAAAAGCACCGTATCACAGCCTTTGATAGGACTTGCCAGCGACCCCAATGATCCTGACCGTAAAATATTGCCGCCCTATGTCGACACCAGTGATGTATTGCTCGGACAACCTTGGGCAAAGTATGAAACCGAGTCATATAACCTTGCCGCACGTGCTGATTTTTGGTTGAACGACACGTGGCAATGGGTAAACCAAGCTGCGCTTTCTGGTAATGATAGGTTTACCGTTTTTCCTGATATCTACTCGGTTGATACACAAGGCAATGTGCTGTCTGCTGCTATCCACATTACCCCAGATGAAACGTATGACACGCTCTCGGCACATAGTTTTATCAGCGGTCAACTTACCACCGCTGCAGTTGAACATGAGCTAGTCGTTGGCGTTAGTATTCGTGATTATGAGTCGAAGGATGGCCGCTGGTTTGAGTTAACCAACCCCGTTGGCAATATTTTCAATCCAATTCATAGCAGTAAACCGCAGTTCCCTGATTATCCAGAACCAACTAAAACTGAAGCCTCTGAAAGCGCGTTGTTCATCACGGATACCTTGCACTTTAACGATGTATTCTATGCCACCTTAGGGCTGCGTCATATTCAATACAAAAAGGAGCAAACTCTACCTGGCCAAACTAAAACCACGCTAGACGACCGAACTTTTAATACTCCCATCATAGGTCTTAACTACAACCCAAGCGATCAACTCGCGTTTTACGCCAGTTACTCAGAAGGCGCGGGAGAAGGTGGTGTTGCAGTCATCGGCAGCGGTGCAATAAACGAGGGCGAATCACTCGGCCCACAAGAAAGCGAACAAATTGAAGCTGGCATAAAATACCAAACGGACACCATGAACTACTCGATAGCCGTCTTCGAAATAGAAAAAATGTTGGAGTACCACAATCACATTACTAACTATTTCGTGCAAGACGGTGTCCAGTCACATAAAGGTATTGAGCTCAATGCTAGTGGTTCATTGGCTCACGGTCTTGCAACCGTAGCATCCATCACCTTGATGGACCCCAGCTTAGATAAGCTCGACGGCGAGCCCGCGCTTAATGGCAACACCCCAGCCAATGTGCCTGAATTTCAAGCAAATCTCTATGTCGACTATCAGCTGCCATTTTGGGAGGCGTTAAGCATCAATGCGGGTATTTTCCATGTTGGTGAGCGCGAACAAAACGTCAATAACACGCTAAAGCTACCAGCCTACACGCGCTTCGACTTGGGCGCTAAATACCACTTTACTGACATTAACACCACGCTACGACTCAAGGCCGAAAACCTGTTCGACAAAGAATATTGGCTATCTGGCGGTGCCAAAGGCATAGACTGGGGAGTCGCTCCCGGTCGTGGCCGCACCTTTATCGCCTCATTAAGCGTGAGCTTTTAAGGATAATTCATGACTACACCTGTTATTCAAATCAATAACCTGCAAAAGCGCTTTGGTGAATACCAAGCGTTACAGGGATTAAACTTGAGCGTACATCAAGGTGAAATTCTAGCGCTGCTAGGCCCAAATGGTGCAGGTAAAACCACCACGATTAATTGCTTACTGGGCTTTTTACAACCGGATGCCGGGGAAATCACCATCGCTGGAATTAATCCACAACATGACGTAGTAACGGCAAGGCAGCAACTGGCTTATATTCCTGAACAAGTCGCGCTCTATCCGCGACTTAGCGGACTTGAGAATCTCGCGTATTTCAGCAAAATGGCCAGCATAGAAAAGACCGACGAGGCCTTTCGCACACTGCTCAGTGAAGTAAAACTGCCAAGTCACGCTGTAGACAAACCCGTTGCAACCTATTCAAAAGGGATGCGACAAAAGGTGGGCATAGCCATTGCCCTCGCAAAACAAGCCAAGGCATTGATCTTAGATGAGCCTACATCAGGTCTTGATCCTTCAGCCAGCCATGAATTTAGCCAGCTCATTCAGTCATTAGCAAAGCAAGGCGTCGCGATTTTAATGGCGACCCACGACTTATACCGTGCTCAAGAAGATGCCCATCGCGTGGCAATTATCAATCAAGGGCAATTAGTCGATACCTTAGTCTATGAACAACTGCAAGAAGTCCAACTTGAATCCGTTTACCTCAAGCATATCAAGGTGGGTGTCTGATGTTTCAAACGACATTAAAAAAGGAATGGCTCGATACCAAGCGGCAGGGACAAGCGCTTTGGCTTGGAGGCATTGCAGTATTGCTGCTCTTGCTTGCCTGCTTGACCGGTTTTAAAAGCCACCAAAGCTATCAGCAAGCCGTTATTGAGGTGTCTCAATCAGAGCAATTACGCTGGTTAAATCAAGGTGAAAAAGGCCCTCACTCCGCCGCCCACTACGGTATTTACGTGGTCAAACCCACTACCCCACTGGCCGCACTCGACGCAGGATTACAAGCATATCAAGGGAATGTGTTGAGACTTGAGGCCCATATTCGTAACGATAGCATGTTTCGAAGTGCGCAAGATAACTTGCCGATGTCACGTTTTGGCAGCTTATCGCCCGCCTTTGTGCTGCAAGTGTTACTACCGCTATTGATTATATTAATTGGCTACCCACTACTTGCCCGAGAGCGTGAGCAAGGCACCTTAAAGCAACTGCTCGCATCGGGCGCAAGCCCTGCAAAGCTGTTTATCGCCAAATGTGCACTACTTTTTGCTATTTCTTGCTTATTTTTGTTGCCTGTTGCGCTTTTTTTACTTTATAGCCAAGTAACAAGCACGGAGCCTCATACACTCAGAAGTTGGCTATTTTTACTATTTTATTTGGTTTACTTATTGCTTTGGTCGTTACTCACCACCACACTTTCAAGTTTACTTCCAACGGCAAGGCGCGCATTGATAGCGCTATTAACCATTTGGGCCCTTACAACACTTTTACTACCAAAACTGGCGATGAATATCGCAACCACCATTCATCCGCAAGGTTCAGGTCAAGCGTTTCAAGCAAAGCTTGAAAGTGAGGTTTATACCGAGGCACGAGTTGAAGCAATCGCAAAGTTCAAACAACAAACATTGACTCAATATGATGTTAGCAATGTGGAAGACTTGCCCTTTGACTATGCCGGAGCGCAACTCCAATTTGGTGAACAATACGCAGATAAAATCTTTGACCGCTTATTTTCAGCGCGTTTAGCTCAACTAGAAGCGCAATCACAAAGCTATCAACTTGCAGGAATGTTAACGCCATTTATCGCGATACAAACGCTGTCGATGGCCACCGCCGCCAGCGACTTTACCCACCAGCAAGCATTTGAGAATGCGGCAGAGCAGCACCGCCGCCTGATGCAAGAGGTGCTTAACTTTAATCAAAGAGATCACGGTCACAAGGCGGACGGACATTACACCGCGGGCGAGGAATTATGGCAGCAGATCCCAAAGTTCGCATTCCAATACCCCAATTTCATTCGTTACTCGCCTCACTACGTTATAAGCCTGTTTAGCCTGAGCTTTTGGTTGATTGTGCTAGTGTTATTGAGTTTCTTCGCGATTAAAAAACTGCGCTTGGAGGAGCAAAGATGAAACGCTTAATGTTAGCTACTGAGTTTAAAAACCTCTGGCGAGAAAAGCTCGTACTCGCGCTGTTTGTGACCACTACCATGCTTGCACTAGTGGCATTTTTTAACGCCCATTACTTTGCTAAAAAACAGCATGATGTGGTGCTTGCCGCGCAGCAAATGCAGCAACAGGCCATCCAAGATGCCAAAGCTGGATTACCAGAAAGACTCGCCAGCACAGCAGACTATAAATGGTGGGAAGACCCATACGACCTGCGCGGACAGGCTTTTTACTTAATGCAAAATTACGCCACCAAAACCCCGCTTGCAACGTCGCCAATCGCAACAGGGCAAGCCGACGTATTACCTTACTATTTTAAGATGCTAATCAAAGAAAAACAGCACATCGTTCATCAATATGACTATGTTCATCCGCTATCTCTGTTGTTAGGCCAGTTCGATTTAAGTTTTGTGATTGTCTATTTACTGCCATTGCTCATTATTGGCATTTGCTTTAATGCCTTGGCAAGTGAACGCCAAGATGGGCAGCTAAGACTACTGATGCTTCAAGGAGGCAGTGCGACCCGCCTTCTGACCTATCAATTATTGCTGCGAAGCGCGTTAATTGTGCTGCCATTTTTAAGTATTAGTAGCCTGCTTTTAATAACAATACGAGAGCAGCTAGGGGTGGTTGAACTGCTGAGCTATAACCTTATCGCACTATGTTATTCTGGGTTTTGGATTGCCTTAACCGCTTGGGTAAATAGCAGAGCCAAAAGTGCAGCAAACAACGCAGCTACCTTAGTCACCTGTTGGCTTGCCTTAGTGATTGTGGTTCCAGCTTTGGTCAATACCAGCATCGCTTTGCTTGACCCAACCCCTTCACGAATTCACTATATAGATAGCCTCCGTGCCGCTAGCGACGATGCCCAAAAAGCGAGTGAAAAGACCTTAGCTCAGTATTTTCAAGATCATCCAGAACTTGCGAAGAATGGCAGTGGTTCCAGCGATTACGCAACCAAAAAAATCGCCACCATTAATTCTGTTGAACGCGCAATGGCGGCCGAAGATTTACGCTTTTTAACTGCGCAACAAGCACAGCAACATAATGCACAAAAGCTACAGTATCTCTCCCCCGCACTCATCACACAAACACTGCTGGTTGATTTAGCGGGCAATGGATTAGCACGTCATCACGCCTTCATGGCGGAAGTTGAAGCTCATCATCAAGCACTACAAGGTTTCTTTGCCAACGAAATTGCCAAAGCCAACCAAAGAGGAGACTTTGCTCCTTGTGAGGGTTGTAGCGCAAAGCCAACGCTCACGGACTTAGCTGATATTCCTCAATTTAGCAGTGACTTTGCCACACCAGTGAACAACTACACGCCATTAATCTGGTTGCTGCTACTAGCCGTCGGCCTGCTCCTTATAGCAAAACGCCGTGTCAACAAGATAGACAGTGCAAACAACAAAGAGGTGTTAGTCGTATGAGTGATGCCTTCACTGCAAAATTGCATCCGCAAACGCAGAGCCTGCTATCGGAGCACCAAGCCAAGTTATTTGAATGGGCGGCAGCATTGGGAGCGCCGCTACATTTAGTGTTTCCTCAGCGTTTTGCGGAAAATATCGAAACCCTGCAAGCTAACTTAATAAAGCTCGGGCTTGAACATGAGATTTATTTTGCCAAAAAAGCCAACAAAGCCCAATGTTTTACTCAAGTCGCGTCCAATCACGATATAGGAATAGACGTGGCTAGTGTGCAAGAGTTTGAACTTGCCCTAAGCGGTGGTATTCAAGGTGTAAAAATTGGTGTATCTGGTCCGCATAAATCAGATGCACTACTTAGCTTAGCACTTGTGCATCAAGCACTTGTCGCCATAGATTCAAGTGCTGAGTTAAGCTCCATCATTACACTGGCCCGCCAGCGAAAGCGCCCAGCGCGAGTGCTACTGCGTTTACAAACACAACCAACTAAAGCCTCACGCTTTGGTAGTTCACTGTGCCAGCTTACGCCGCTATTAGCACAGTGCCGAGAATACAAGGAATGGGTAAGCTTAGAAGGATTTAGCTGCCACTTAAGCGGGTACTGCCCACAAGCACGTGGCGAGAGTATCCATACCTTAGTCGGTGCAATAGACGAGGCCAAGCAAATGGGGCTGTCGCCATCAAAAGTGAATATTGGCGGTGGCCTGCCCGTCTCCTACTTACAGAATGAGCAGTGGCAACAAGCCTTGGACTTTGAATGCTTTTTTGCAGATAAAACCTTTGCAGGATTTTATCCCTACCATAACAAACAAAGCCCTGCGGACACCTTACACGCTATTTTGGCAGTGAAGAACGCGCATGGACAAACCGCATTAGCGGCATTACGCCAAAGGAACCTTACATTGATGCTTGAACCTGGGCGCGCACTGCTCGACGAGGCTGGCATTAGCTTGTTTAAAGTGCAAGGGACAAAGCCGCACCTAGGCACATCAGACTGCCATATCGCCACACTTTCGGGCTCAAGCTTATCACTGTCAGAACAGTGGTTTGAAAGCGAATACTTGCCGAGTCCGCTGTTACTCACGGCACATTCAAACCGCAAACAAGGAACGTATCGCGTTGCTTTTGGCGGCGCAACCTGCCTAGATAACGACATGATAAGCTGGCGGTTTATTCCCTTGTCGCAACTACCGCAGCGCGATGACCTAATGGTTTACCTCAACACTGCAGGATATCAAATGGATTCAAATGAATCTGAATTTCACTCTATGCCATTGCCACGAAAAATCGCCGTAACGTGGGAGCACAACAGACTTTCTTGGCAACTACTTAGCTAGAAAAACCCCAACAACACAACGTAAAGGAGCCTATTTATGAACATAAATGTGCAGCATTCACTCGCCTCGACATTATCCCTAACCCCCTATTTAAGGGTTTCGCAAAGTATTGGTAATACCCCGCTAATGCAGTTTTTAAGTCTACCAAACGGTAGCAAACTGTATCTTAAACTTGAGCAGTTTAACCCCACCGGTAGCACTAAGATCCGAATGGCGAAGTCTATGTTAGATGAAGCAGAAGCCAGTGGCCAACTGAAGCCGGGGGGCTGGGTCGTTGAGTCAACCTCTGGCAATACCGGCGTTGGCCTTGCGCTGCTTGCAGCTGAGCGTGGCTATCGCTTTACCGCACTTGTGGATAACCATGCGGCAAAAGAGAAAATTAGTAATATGAAAGCCTTTGGCGCGGAAGTGATCTGCGTTAGCGAAGCTGGAGACGACAGCCTATCTACTGATATTCGCGATGCAATGGCCGCGAAGCTGGCACAAGAGCAAGGCGCATTTTGGACCGCCCAACACAATAATTTTGCCAATAGCCGCGGTTATACAGGACTTGCGCAAGAGGTCTTTCATGAACTTGGTGAACACATTACTCACCTTGTCGGTGCGGTTGGCACAGGTGGCTCGCTATGCGGCACAACAAGGGCTTTGCGCGACTTAGGTTGTCATCAACTTACAACGATTGGAGTTGAACCTGTAGGGTCTGTGATTTTTGGTGGACCAGGACTGAATTATCATCAGTCAGGAACGGGGACGCCGGAAGGCGCTGAGATAGGTCCCGTTATTGAGTATGAACTTATCGACAAAGGCGTGAAGGTATCTGACAAACAAGCGTTTAATACCGCCAGATATCTTGCCAAGCACTACGCCCTAATGGTCGGTGGCTCGGCTGGAGGAGTTATATACGAAGCAGTACAGGCGTTAAAAACCGCCCCCGCCGATAGCTTATTTGTAGTGCTCGTTTGTGACGGTGGCGAGAAATATCTCGATACCGTATTCAATGATGATTGGATGGCAAAACACGACCTTATCGACATTAACATCGAGCAAGAGCTCGATGACCTATTAACGCAATATAAACCTGCCGCGAGAGCCTAACCATGACCCAACAAACTGTTCTGCCGATACTAAATGAAGCCCGACTGGCGCAACTTGATTTTCCCTATAGTAAAGTCATTGAGGTGGTGGAAAATGCCTTTCGTTCACTGCACCACCCTGACTCTGCCAACCCACTCAAAGTGATTATGACGCCACAAGATGGTCGATCCATTGCCTATAGTATGGCTGGCCGAGATGCCGCAAGTAATACCGTAGGGTTTAAGGTGGTCTATGAATACGACCCAGACAGAAGTCGTAACCAATATCAATTCTATTCCTTTATTTTCCTTTGCGATGATGCCACAGGCCACCCTGTGGCCCTAATGGATGTAAAAGAACTAGGCCCTATGCGCACATCAGCCACCTCCGCCTTGTTTGCAAAGTATGCCGTTCATTCAGATGCCAAAAATGCGTTGGTTGTAGGAACAGGTGTTCAAGGGCAAATCGCTTTACCAATGCTCGTCACGGCATTACCACAACTCACACACTTAACCGTCCACGGCAGCTATCAAGCAGGTTTGGAAGCGGTTCAGCAAAAACTAAAGGAGCATCACCCACAGCGACAAGTTGCGGTATCACAAGACTTAGAAGCTTCAGTAAGACAAGCCGATGTGATCCTTGCCGTTACTGGGTTATCCGCCAAAGAGAACATTAAATATGAATGGTTAAAACCGGGCGCTGTGGTGATTTTAGTTGGCTATGGGATCGAAAAGCCAGTGCTACACCGAGCTGATAGATTGCTCACAACGGATGCAGAACAAATGAAGGTCACCGGAGACGATTTATTAGACGAGAATGATAAGCTACCCGCCGTTGATGCGACATTGACGGAAATACTAAATGGTGAAAAGCCGGCACGAACCCACCCTGATGAAATTATCTTTGTCTATAACAGCGGCATGATCATTACTGACGTGGCACTAGGACGAGCGGTTGCAGACTTTGCCATCACACAAGAAAACGTGGAGGAAGTAACGTTATGGTAGCTTCAGCGCGCGCCGATATTTTTAAAGTAAGTCAGCTCGCAGGGCCGCTTATTCTGACCAATCTGCTCTACGTGGCAATTGCAACGATAGATCTTATCATGCTCGGTATGTTGAGCCCGTTAGAGCTGGCTGCTGGCGGCCTCGCCATTGGTATTTTTAATCAATTTAGAACCATGGGAACGGGCGTAGTCACGGCAACGGGTAATTTGGTATCTGATGCAATCGGCAAGGCTAAACTAGATCAGATCACTCCTCTTTTTAACGCCAGCATGCTTATCGGAACATTTTTAGGTCTACTGTTTGCCGCCGCGATGTTTGCCATAGAGCCATTTTTAAGGTTTATCGGTACATCCGAGGCAATTGCCAATTTGACGACCCAATATTTAACCGTTGTCGCTTTGGGCTTATTACCCTGTTTTTGGTTTCAAAGCGTGCGGCATTTTAGTGTTGGATTGAAAAGACCAGGGCCATTGATGTTAATAACGGGTGTATCTGTTGTACTCACTATCGTGCTCAATTACGGTCTAATTTTTGGTCAGTTTGGCCTACCACAACTCGGCTTTGTGGGGGTTGCAGCCGCCACGTGTATCGTGCTGTATTTATCGTTTTTACTGTTTGTACTATTTGCCAAGCGCGATGACGTACTCAGCCCCTACCTCACTATAAAGTTTTGGCAAACCGACCGTGAAGCACTTAGTAAAACATGGAAAATGGGCGTGCCAATTGGCGCAACTTACGGGCTTGAAGCTGGTTTTTTCACCGTGCTTGCGTTGTTTGTGGCAACACTCGGCGTAAATGCCTTAGCCGCCCACAACGTGGTAAGCCAAATGGTGTACATCGTATTTATGGTATCTGCTGGCATTTCATCTGCTTGTTCTATTTACATCAGCGAAGCCAATGCTGCGGGGGACTTTCATCATGCAAAACGCATCGGCAATTTGGGGATTATTTGCGGTGCCGTGGTCATGTCTGTTTTCGCCTTAATCTATTTATTCACACCCGAGTTTGTACTGCTGCCATTTTTAAGTGCAGAAGAATTACAAAACTCCGACGTCGTTGTTATCGCTATAGAGCTACTCGTTATTGCCGCCTTTTTGCAGTTTTTTGACGCGTGGCAAAATATCGGGCTCGGTATCCTGCGTGGACTTGGCGATGTTAAAAGCACCCTAATGCTGTCTTTAATTGGTTATTGGTGCATTGGTCTTCCCGGTGCGTGGTTATTTCAAGAATTTTTCTCTTTGGGTATTTTGGGCGTTTGGTACGCCTTAATGTTAGGACTTGCGGTCACAGCGCTATCTGAGATTTGGCTTTTTAATCATAGGGCTAATCGTTTACTTGAGCCCACATCACTCAAGGAGCAAAACGCATGACAACGACAATGCCAAACCCAGCCCGCAAGGAAGTCATTGCACTACCGCCCTATGGTGCGGGACAAACCATTGAGCAAGCAGCAGCGCGTAATCTCCACCCCAATATGATAAACCTCTCAGTGAATGAAAACCCTTTAGGGCCAAGTCCTGCTGCGCTTAATGCTTTTAAAGCACAACTGCATACCGCTAGCTGCTATCCAGACAGCCAATGCACTGAGCTAAATGAGCAGCTGGCAACTAAACTTAACGTTGCCAGAGAACAAATTGTACTCGGCAATGGCTCTGAGGATGTACTCTCAATGCTCTGTAAAGCTTTCCTCAGTCAAGGCGATAAGGTGTTAGTGGCCAAGCCTACCTTTGCGCTTCATGGGATTTACGCCAATATGATGGGGGCAAAGGTCCTAGAAGTGCCGATGCAAAGCGATTTGTCCTATCGAATTGATGATTGGCTCGATGCTATCGCATGCCACCCAGATTTAAAAATGCTTATGCTTGCTAACCCATCCAACCCCATAGGTTGTACGTTTGATACCAATAATTTGCAGCGCCTCATTGATGCCTGTCCGCTCAATACGGTTATCGTCATTGATGAAGCGTACTGCGAATATGCCCAAGGCCATAAACAGTTTGTCGATAGCTTAACACTACTTCAAACACAGCCTCGTCCCTACGCGGTATTACGGACTTTTTCCAAAGCCTATGGTCTTGCAGGGCTTAGAGTGGGCTACGGCGTAATGGCAAATGCCCAATTGGCGGATTATCTGCACCGCGTACGTACACCGTACAATGTAAATCGACTAGCACAACTTGCTGCGATTGCGGTATTGCAAGATCCCTCCTATTTGGCAGACACGGTCACGCAAACGAATCGCGAAAGGGAAAAACTCAGCGCCGCCCTCACCGAGCTGGGTTATTTTGTCGCGCCAAGTCTAGCCAACTTTTTATTTATTGATGTCAAGCAGCCGTCTGCGCATGTCGCATCTTTGCTGCTGCAACAAGGAATAATGATAAAACCATGGCTAGAATCAGGTTTTGATCATTTTGTAAGAGTAAGCATCGGACTGCCGGAGCAAAACCTTAGGGTGCTTGAAGCCTTTAAACAGTTGTAAGTATCGCCCTCTGTGAGGGCTTTTAAGCACAAGCTGCCTGCTGATTTAAATGGTAAAGTACTTGGCTGTCGGCCTTATGAGTAAATAAGGTCGACTTTTCTGGAAAGTACTTGCCTGCTTTGGCAGCAGCAAAGATGTCTTCAATTATGGGGGCGCGACAGATGGCGGTTACAATATGAGCGTCATCACTTAGCTCAACTTTATTTTTAGACCACAGCTCCTCAAACGCTGGCAGTGCCTGCAGTGCTCTACGCAACTGGGTCTGAATAAGATAAGAATCGCTTGTCGCGCATTGGAGAGCAAAACATAAAGCAGCTTTCCCCAACCAAATAGTATAATCGCCCTCAGTCTCCGGGGATTCACAGATATCAAAATCGCTAAGGTGCTGTTTGAATTTAGTAACATCTACAGCTTGTGTGTAAGATGCCTGCACCGCGAAACTCGTTATCACCGCATCTTGCTGTGGAACTAACCATGCCATCATCCGAGATTGAGGCGCATGACGTTGGCTGGCAGCAAACATCCTGTGATGTCCATCAGCAATTAGCCATTGTTGGTGCATTGCGATCTGCTGTCTGAATTCTTGTAGCACGTGACGATTTTCAACAGCATAGAGGCGATGAGTACACTCACCGCAATCACTGTGCCACTGCGCAGTTTCAACACATTCCGCTTGCCATCGCACCTTGTCCAAATTAAGTTTTCCGACCAAAAGACACGGGGGTAAGAGCAACTTCTCGAGCTGAACACGCTTTTTCAGCGCCATAGCATGGGTAACCGAAACCGACTCGTGAGGCAGAATCGCTTGCTCAGGTAACACTGAAACGTCAAGCTCGGCCAAAATGCCTGTAACCAAAATACCACCTTGCTCCACTTGGTAAAGATGAAGTGGTCCATCCGTTATTGTGATCATAAAATAAACCTTGCACCATTTTAGATACAATATAACATACCATAAATTGAGTAACATCAAGTTTACATGACAATTTATACTGACTTGTTTAGTGTGGTTATTGCTTTGCTTCAATAATCGAAAAAAAATTCAGTAAGTTTGCTTTAACTTACTGAGCTTTTTGTATTACAGATTTGGTGACAACGAGAGTTGATAATCATCAAAGTGTACTTCAGCCTGTTTTTGATGTTGAACCGTAACACTAGGGGAAGCTATAAGAACTTGACCCTCAGAAGATAAGCTGTAAATCTCGGTCACTATTTTCACTTGGTTTTCTTGTTCAATTTTTGAGGTGAGGCGAATTTTTAGCTTATCTGAAAATACAATCTCGCTGAATGCGCCTTCGTCATTCAAAACCTGAACATCAGCCAGCGTTTGTCCCTGAGAGGTTAGTATAAGGTCAACCATCACGGGCTTAGCTGACGCCGTTAAGGTAAAAACACTTGCAGCCATCACAGCAGTACCTGCAAAAAATGCCGCAGCTTTGCGTGTTAATTTGGCACCTTTTAGCTTAGGCTGATGTTGAATTTCTATCACCTTAACTTCATAAACCGCAGCAAGTGCTTTTATCGACTCGAGCGATGCCGTCCCTGACTTTTCGATACGTTGTACGGTTCGCAGGCTTAGCCCAGAAACCTGTGCCAATTCGGATTGACTCCACGCCCGCTCTACTCTTTTCGATTTTATAAGTTGTTTGTTAATTTGCATTTCCATGATTGGTCTCCTGTATTAGTTAGCTCAACTATACTCGGAGACCTTCCTACTGATTACGCCACTTAGGCGACATAGGTATGTCAACTCTATGACATTAAAGAATAAATTAAAACTCTTTCACTGTGTTCTGACACATAACGTTTAAGAGTTAAGCATTAATGATATTTTCACTTAATATTGGCAAATCAGTTTACACAAATACTAAATGGACATTTCATCGAGTTGTTTCACCATCGACTTTAGCTCATTAACTGTGACTTTTTCTGCACTAAACTCTTTGCTAAGATTTTGCTGGGCTGCTGCGAAAAACGGCTCAGCTGTTAGTGAGTTTCCAAGCTTTTCGTGCAATAATCCGATACGGATGTAAGTAAATGCTAAAATATTGGGCCCTAATTCAGCACGAACGCTTGAGGACTCCGCTTGATTCAAAAGCCTAGCCAACGACTCTAAAGCATAGATTCCACTTTCAATTGAGCCATCTTTATATTGCTGAAATGATATTTCAACCTCATTTTTAATAAAATCCATTTCCATATCTTCTGCATAAGCGGTTGTTGTATTGAGTGTAATTAAGCCGCATATGCCTATTAAACATCCTTTAATCATCGAATTCTCCTTAGCCTGTTGTAACATTTATTTTTAGAGTTCGTACCTTTTATAGCAAAAAAAGTTTACTGTGTACATTTTATCATCTTAAGGATGAGTTATTATTGAGCGGGTTTAATTACTGATACAAACGCCAGCTTCTCTATTCCATGTGTTGGCAACCAACGTTTAAACTCAATAAATCCATACTTTTGATAAAGCGCTATGGCGGGGATATTTGCGCTAGCTGTTTCAACTATTACCTTCTCCGCACCCAACTCAGCTAACGCAAAATGCAGTAATTTACCCGCAATCCCTTTGCGAAAATAACTGGGATCAACGGTCAGGCTATCTATTTCTAGCGTTTTCTCAACAATGACAATTTCAATGACAGCGGCAAGATTTTGATTTTCAAAATATCCATAAAAGTGACTCGTCGCACCGCATATACCTTCTATCGTTCGAGATAAAGGCGGAAAATAACTCGCCCCAATTAACTCTGCTTCTATTTTGTATGAGCGTTGAAATACATTGAAAATCTCTCTCGCCACCAACGCATCGCGATTGTTTAATTTTTGGATCATATATTCCGCTTCATAAAAGCGTTCCCACAATTGTACCAATTGATGACCAAAAAAGTATCAATCTCTTGGTTAAAACACAACGCAACCAGTTGAAAAATTTCCAAGTTTCACGGAAATACGATATAAATGGATCAGGATCATTGCTTTTATTAATATCAAGGAGGTGCCCTATGTCGTTAGCTAAACACACACTCGATTTATCACTAACGGATAAAGTGTGGTTCAAATATGTGACTCTAAAAAACAAAAATGAATTGAATGATGACTCTCAAGTATCACTCAAATCTATCGCAGCGCTGGGCATGCTTTCCGGTAGCGCTGAGTTTTTATTTGCATTATTAGTCTTCGCCTTGGCTATAACAGCGTCGTTTATTGATGGCGAGTACCCTCGCTACCTTGCCTTTCCTGCTTGTTTAATCGCATTTTTAATTATCTTTTTCACTAAAAGAGTCATGCTGTACAAAAAATTTGGCTTTGGCTCTCAATGGGTGATGGACGTGTCGAAAAACCAATTAACCATTTCGCCCAAAGCAATAAAAACAAAGGTAACTGGTACGCAAAAAATTGCTAGAGAAGATATTACTGAAATCACCTTTCATTACTTACTATTAAAAGACCGCAAAGGCGGAAGAATAAAAACAACGGCCAATTTATGCTTTGCCGAAATCTTATTAAAAAATGGTACAAAAGTAGAACTCAATGGCACTCGGATCGGTTTTTTTGACTTACTCTACTTACTTATATTCTTTGATTATCCCTTAGTTTATCGAAATACGTCTGCAGGCGGCAGCTCTGATATTGCCATCGTTTTACTCAGGTTACTCTCCCTTTCTGCCATTGCCGCCGGTCTTGCTAAGCTTGCGCTGAATTAAAAAAGTTCGCGCTTATTCTCGTGTAAATTGAGTAATAAGCGCTTCTCCTTTGTCGCCATTGATTTTCTCAATGGCCTCGAGCATTTCAATGATCCGTTGACGGTCAAACGGGTTAGTGATGGTATTGCGCACATCGTCGATGATGGCCTCTAGATAATTAAATAAACTTTCCGTCGCTTGTTGATCCGCACTTGAGCGAAACAGTATATTTTTAAACGCTTCCAACACATTAACCATGACATAGCCATCGGTCTTTGCATAGTTTCTTATCGGCGTAAAATTATCATGCAGTAATTCATCAAAAGACGCTTCGTGAATATATAAAAGCGGCTCATTTTTAGCGTGTTTAAAGGAGTAGTTCACATCGCAAATACCCAAACGCTGGATAAGTAAAATACTCAGCATATCAATCGCCTTTACCGCAGTACCGGGGTCATTAATCCCTGGGCTCATGGCTTTGACTGCAATCTCCGAGATTTGTGTTAAACCATAGCGATAATGGTCGCTGATGTACTCTTCAACATAAAAAATAAAACAGCCAAGTAACGCATCCTGTAGCGCCTCATTTCCACTAAGATCCTTATTACACTTAAGAAACGGATAGCCTTTAACGGTAAAAAACCCTTGTTTAACTGCAATATATATTTTTAAGTCATGTTGCTCGCACAACCCGCACAGTTTGTCACTGTGTACTCCCTTAAAATATCCCTCTTCTGTGCTGGGTAAATTATGCCAACTCGAAAAGTCAGGAAAGTTATCAAAAGGCTGCTCTTGCTGTTTGGTGATAATATTCTTCATCTCATTCTTGGTGTTGTTAAACAGGTCATTTAGCACATTATCGACCTGTATGGCGCGGGAGATTGAATGGATAAAAAATACAAAAAGGCCTAATGAGATCAGTCCAAACACCAGCGAAAATAAAACCCCTAACGCCGGGATCCCAGTTTCACCATTGCCCACACCACGAATGTTTATCAGCATAATGATGGCATAAATGATACTGCCGAGATAAAACCCCAATACCAGCTGGTGTGACTTTCTGGTGATAAGACCCGGCAGCACTCTAGGTGATAACCCAGCGCTGGCATTATTCAGCACAATCATCACCATTGAAAAACTAAATACCGTCAATGAGATGATACTACCCACGAGCGTGCTTAAGATGGTTCGTGCGTTCTCTTCACTGTCGACCAGTACAATCGCTATAAGCTCCTTAAAGTTGCTGATAGGAGCTGCATATTCAAGTGCCGTGGTTATGAGCGCGAAAATAAAAAATGCAACTGCAAGTAAAGAGGGGTAGAAACCGATACTACTTATCAGTTCGCGATAATTTTCGGCCAACTTGCGAGGTGTGAACATTGCTATCCTTACACTTTGAGAATCTGATTATATAGCCTAGCAAGACTTGAGCAATAGAGTAAATAACCTGAACTCAGCATAACAACTTGTTCCCTAGCAGCTGTTATCCCTTACTACTGCGTTAAATTTGCTTGCAATAGGCTAGCTATTGACGCACAAATTTGCCTTGTATTAAGAAATAACTTCTGGCTAGAGTGATGTTACACTTTTGAGATTCGGTATTTTAGTCAATTAACTAACTTCTTATCCCGAGTTCAGGTTAAGTAAAACAGCAAGTATTTTAGGAAGTTAGCTTTGAAACTAACCCCAAAAACTTACTTGCGATTATGCAATGAACAAGAAGCCAACAAAGGCGATAGCAGCCGCAATCAACGCATAAGGTAGCTGAGTGATGGCGTGACTGACTAAGTTACAATCTGAGCCTTGAGCTGCCAATACTGTAGAATCCGAGTAGAAACACGCTTGACTACCAAATGATGATGCCGACAACAATGCACCTATCACCAGAGGAATATTAGCATCTACAGCAACGGCCAATGGCATCACGATAGGGATAGTCACAGCGAAGATCCCCCAACTAGAGCCTGTTGCAAAGGCCAAAATAGCCATAGATAAAAACACCATCGCAGGCAGTAAACCAGCTGTCATATAAGGACTCAGCGCATTTATCACATATTGTGGCAATAACAGTTGATCGCACACATCCTTAAAGATAAATGCGGCGATAACCGTTCCTATCGCGGGTAGCATGCATTTAAAACCATTGATCATTTGCTCAAGCATGTCTGCAAGCGGCATCAACCTTTGCACCATATAAAATGGGATAGTCACAGCCAAAGTCGCTAACAAGCCTTTCCATACATCAATGTCAAAATACACCGTAAACGCCACCAACAAACCAATGGGCACTAAAAAGTTAACCAGTTTGCCTTGAGTGTCGGCTTGTTCAAATTCCTGCTCAATGGCTTTTGCAGCATAGTGATCCGGTGTATGCACTTCTTCCAAATCAACCTGCTCAAGCGCAGGCTGTCCTTGTTTAGCTGCAAGCTCTGCTTTTTTCATTGGGCCGAATAGTGGAACAACACCAAATATCACCAGTGGCACCATAATTACAGCCACCCAAGCATACAGCATGTAAGGAATGGCCTGAATATACGTGCTGATCCCCTGTCCTTCTCCGGCGACACCGTTATCAACCAGCAAACCACCAAAGAACACTGCCCAAGTCGAAAGTGGTACTAGAACACAGATAGGCGCAGCGGTTGAATCCACTACATAGGCAAGCATTTCCCTAGAAATCTTAAACTTATCGGTAACGCGACGCATCGTCTCACCAACCGTCAGCGCATTAAGATAGTCATCAATAAAAATGATCACACCTAAAAAATAGGTCATAAGCAAAGACGACTTTGGCCCTTTTGCCATTTTCAGTGCATTGCGACCAAATGCTAAGGCACCACCCGTGTGCACCAACAATGCTATCAAAGCACCAAACGTACCACATACCAGAATAAGCCAGCCGATGGTTTCATCGCCCATCACTTTTAGCGAAGCATCAGCAAAATTTGCCAATACGGTGGCAGGGTCTAACAATGCGAGTCCTACAAGCGCCCCTAAGACAAGGGACAAGATAGGACGACGTAAGATAATTGCAAGCGTCAATACGACGACTGGGGGAATGATGCTAATTGCACTTGGCTCAGCCATGCGAATTTCCCAAATCAAAGGAATTTGAGCAGCGGAAAAAAGGGACGCAACATCGGCTATAAACAGCGGCTGATGCAGTCTTATCCGTTTCCCAAATTCAGAACAAAAGGTTAAAATCACAGGCACTTAATGCGTGTGAGGATCTGCCTAATATTGGGTTGACGAGTTGACTGTATGGCCCTCATTGAAACATCGCGGAGAAAATATACAGAATTTGACTTTGCGTCAATTTATTTTTTGTCTAATGCTAGTTTTGCCATGTGCTTATTTACTTGCTCTATCTCTTCAGCGGTCAATTCGGCGTAACGTCTAGGATAAGACCACCCGTATCCCCAACGAAATGGCGTAGGTAAATAAGGAAGCCCACCAAGTCGTACACCCGCTAACATCAAGGTTGCCACTTCTTCTTGACCTACCGCAGCAACACATTTTTGCAAGGCAATGTCGGCATTTTCGCGCTCTATAGCGGTACCACCTTTCCAGTAGGCAAGGTCGTGTGCCGTGCAACAGCTCAACCACAGTTCATTTTGCGCCAAAGTACCATCAGGAAATGCACTACAACCATCGCTTGTGAATGGCTTTAATTCATCAGCACTGCCGTGGCTAGATGCAAACAGCAGCGAGAATATAATTACTATTTTTTTAATCATCGTAAATTACCGTATGGCTACTTTCCTTCCAAGCTTAGCTGGCGCACCTTACACTTTCATTTCCATCAGCAGCGCATCTTCACCATAACTTTTGCATACCTTAATTGGCTTTGGAACATCAACCAAAACCCCACGCTATTTTGTACAGCCACGAGCCGAATGCGACAGTACCCCATTTGAGTTGCCAGCTCAACTAAGCGTTTAATCATCAAGGCACCAATTCCCTGCCCAGATACGGCTTGTGAAACAACTAGGTCATGTAGAAACAACGACGAACTAGGCGGTTGTTCAGGAAGTAATGTAAACAAACTAGGGTGCGCCAATAAATAGGCATCCACGGCTCGATGTTGTTTAAAAACAACTCTTTGGCGAGCGCATCCATTTACTTTTTAGGATATCCACAGTTTCCGGCGCAACATCATGATACGCCTGACTTTGTAGCGTTAGGATCTCAGGCCACGACGCATCTTCGATAGCGTAATAAGTCATAATATACTCGCATACGACGCTTAGGTTAACTTCATCCTATGCGCCACCATTTTGGCCTTTTTGAAATATAAGAATGAGATTTGGGTTCTAGGGCTTTACGACTATTGGCATCAAAAACGCCGAGCACTAATGCAATGACAGGTGCGTCATCTATTGCACCTAATGTGCTACCACACTCAGGGCAAAAAGCGCGCGATGAATAATCCGATGAACGCCACGCCTTAGGAGCACCGCCAGGCCCATCCCAGCTTACCTCTTCACTTGCGAACTCTACCCATGTAACGGTTAGAGCACCGCTATGTCTTTGGCACATTTTACATGAGCAGGTATGAGGGTTACGAGGGACGCCAATCGCAGTAAAACGGATCTGCCCACATAAACATCCTCCAACAAAATTGACAGCCATCCTTGTGTTTCCTTAGTATTTCACCATTATCCTAAATTAAGTACGATAGTAAATTACCGTGCCTATAAAGTTCCAAGTGAAACACAAAACTGAACACTAAGCCACTGAATTTGTGATGCATTAGTTAGGTATCTCTTAGTTACGCATTGTTACCATCGAAGTTATCGTGGGGCTCGCCGGCAAGTTCATACTTCAATACTCCAAGCTCCTGATAATAATGCAAGATATCGATAAAAGATTCGTATTCTCTTTGCGGTGAAACCGTCAAGGCAAAGCACCCATCATCCAATTGCTCGCTCTCCACGCCAGATAGAGTAAGCTCTTGAAGTAGCTCTATGTTTTTGGCATTTTCTAACTCGTTTGTAAAGCGGATCCGCAAAGAGTGATACTCACTTCGAGCCACAATCTCGATGACGTCTAAAGAACCTTCGCTATCTGGTGCAACCAAAACGTGGTCGTCGTAGTTAACACCAAAAGCAAAAAGCGGAGCGCCTTTTATTTGATAAATATTATCGCTCACTGCCGTCGCAACAATAAATTCTTCAGCACATCCTTGAGGATGGTTTTTAAAAGTAAACCGTACTTTGTCAGTGACTACATCATTCATATGGATACAAACCGCCTTTACATGGACTGATCTCGTTTTATTTAACCGACCGTAAGTCCAACAAATAAAAGTTACCCACAATTACAATGTGTTACTTGTATATGGGTTTAGATTGCAAACATGATGCAGTAGCGAAACTGAAGAGAAAATTAAGCGACGATCTATAGAAAACAAAGTGGTTAATCACCAGCTAATTTTAGCTTTGAGATCGACTGCGTGATCTTTCTTTTTATAATTTTCTGTTCAATATATAAAGAGACTCCTACTCCTATCATAGCGGTGATAAGCATCACTAACCAAAAGGACAAATTGTCGTAAGACAATAACCCAGAAACGGCAAGGTAGACGTTAAACGGTACTACAATAAACAATACACCAAGCACTTTGAACAGCTCATTTAAGGTTGCCGAATCTGCTTTCGCTTCTGTAATTACCTCATGCAATATCCGATCGCCTATCGGTTCAATTTCTGTAAAATTATTCCTTATCCATCGTAAGTAATCCAATTTATCTTTGCCTCCAAATTTCGGTTTTAGATATAACGTATACAACTTGGGAACAGGGCGCTCTGAGACTCAAAGTGGCATACTAACGTTTGCCCCAAAGCACATCAATTTCTTTACCGTCTTTAACAAACTCTAGCTTCACCGTCACTTTGGTACCATTTTGTGCCTGAGGAAAAGTGCGCGTACATTGCAATACATAATGGGCGAAAAAGCGGTTATAAAATCCATGTTCGCCCATGTCATCAAAAAGATTAAATGCTTTTTCAAGCACAGAATAATCCCCTTCTTGGTGATAAGCGAGGTTAAGTTGTGCAAAACCATCGCATAGGTTTTTAATGTCGTGCAAAATCCGCGGATGCAACTCGACTATTCCTGCAAGGGTTTGGAATTTACTCGCACCTAGCCTGCGCCAATCCCGCTCTTTGCGTGCAAGTTTTCGACATCCCTTTGCTTTGAGATATTGATATGTCGCCAGAGCCACTTCGTTATGAGAGTTAAGTTGCGAATTTAACAATGCCTCAAAAATCGCATCATATAATTTCACCCGATTTTCTATAGTTGCCCGCTCAGGAAGTATTTTGTGATTAATGGGTAATGCAGCGGCAAGCGAGATGGCCAGTCTTCGACTTTCAAACTGACCTAATAAAGGTAGTAGCTGAACAAACGCGTCATGGTCAAGGTGTAAGGACTTAACGATCCGCACATTATCGGCATCTTTGAGTATCTCGCTCAATCGGTGTTTTGTATCCTCAGAGTCAAACTCTGGGGTCATGCCCCATACCGATAAATCATCGACCAAGTGGTCCAGCTCGTTACTGGTCACACTCGCCTCTTGCTGTTTATGTAAGAGCGTCAGACCCAATGTAAACTCGTTTAGCTTGGGCGGCGTTGATGTTGAAAAGGCCACCATCTGAGCATCAAAGCTGAGATAGTAATGACGTTTATCGCCATTAATATCATCTTGATAACCACGCATTCCAAGCGTAGCAAGTTGCACTCTATTTAGCTTGTCTCTCGTTTCAATGGTTTTAAATGAATAGCTGTTACGGCTCATGGCCGACCAAGCACCAAAGCCTAAATTGAACCCATAGGCTTGCTTGATTTCAGTACTGGTTTGAAAGAAGAAGCGCTCTATCTCGATTTCATCTTGGTAACTATGCTGAGTGATAGTACCAACCCGCCCAAATAACGCATCAAGATGCACCTGCTCTAGGCCTTTGGTAGTTAATTTAGCTTCAAGCAGCGATTGATGACTGGATAAACGCGTGTATTCAAACTTAACACTTAGCTCAGCTTTTAACTTTGCAGCCGTTTCAATATTTGCTAGCACCGTTTTTTTAATGGTCAGTAGCTCGCTTTGGAGTCGTTCTAAACTGTCCATTAGTGGATCAAGCTGTAAGCGATCTTTTAATCTTAAGATCAGGTCGTTTTGCGCTTCATCGGGAGAGTCTGTTGCGACGAGTGAAAGGACTTCTTCAACCTTATCCAGAGGTGCATTGAATATCCCTGTCAAAATACTCGAATAAGCTTGCTTAAATCCGGCTTGGTCGGCAAATTTGGCGTTCACTCCCCCAGTGATTGTTAAAGCAGTATTCGACAATGTTGATTTTTTAATTGCGAGGAAAGTATGGTGTGGTTTATCCAAGCGTTTAGAAAAGACAACACGAAAGCCACCACGGATCTCGATATTAAGGTCCGCATTTAAAGCCGAATCAAGGTTAATATCAAGTAATTCTCCTTGATCCAACCAACGACTAAACATATCGAGATTTTGCGCGATTATATCTGACCACCTAAAATTGGCGCTCACCGTTAACGCCCCTGCCGTTTCCATCATTAATGCATTATTAGGTGCAAGTGACTTAATATCCTCAACATCGAAAATAACCGGCATAGTTGCAAGGTCGCGGCCTAAGGCAAAACCCACAGCTTCATGTGGTTGATGGCAAAGGTAGGCTGCTAGTTTACATTGTGCCTGCCCATCTGTATTAATACCAAGCAGCTCCGCTTTGGAGGCACCGGTGAGATCAAAGTCAATGTGTGTGCTGTATTTTATCCAGCACACCTCATCACTATAGGTAAGTGTTGTGGTAGATTCGAGATTTGCATTAACCTCCTTTTGCTCACCAATAATACCGTCTTCATCGATGACTGTGCTCGCGTTGATAAGCTCTATCTTACTTTCACCAGTAACACTTGTGGTTATATCTTCCAATGCGAAGCTATGGCTTTCTACCATTTCCCCGCGCCAAGGTAACAAATCACCATGATAGTCTTTAAGTGGTGTGAGGGTAGTCTCGACAAGCGTTTGTAAGCCCGTCATATTCAGTTCAATCGTCATCGAATTTCCTTTTCATCTGAAGTGGAATTATCTAACCTAAGCTCCGATTAACTATAGCTGTAATTTAACCCTGAGAGGATAATTTTAGACCAATAATCCCAATCACTATCAGCAGTAAACTGAGTAGCTTAAGTGATGACAACGGCTCTTTAAAATAGACAAAGCCAACAATAATCGACCCTAGCATACCAATGCCAACCCAGACAGAATAAGCAACGCTAAGCGGTAAAGTTCGTAGTGCAACACTGAGAAAGTAGAAACTTGCGGCCATCGCCACTAAAGTAATAATTGAGGGAACAGGCTTCGTAAAACCGTTGGTAAATTTCAAACCAATAGCCCAAACGACTTCCAATAAACCTGCAAAAACAAGTAGCAACCAGCTCATGACAACTCCAAAATGGGGTCGTCCCCGCCAGTAAAAGAAAGCTCTGGAGGTCGTCCACCAGAGCGAGAGAAAATTAGCACGCCCGTGAAGCTAATTCAAGCTTCACGGCAAACAAATTAAGACTCAATTAAAATTGTAAAAGAGCGAGGGCCTGTTGACCTTTGCTGTTTGATTTTTGTTCTTCTGAGTGTGTTTTGGTCGCGACGCTCGACTTGTCGCCTAGTAATCTAGGCAAAAGTTGAGCAACAATGAACAAAGCGCACTCAGGTGAACCCAAAGGGCAGCGCTTGATTGGCATTTCTACTGCGTTATCGCCTGACTTACATAGAATGACTATGCTACGCTGGCTCTGCCTTGTATAAATACCAATCAAACTGCTGCAAAAACAAACTTGAAAGATCAACAGGCCCTAATATCCTAAAAAATCGCAGTTAGCCGTGACAGACAACACCTTCCAACCACCTTGCTCTATCTGTTCAATCTGTTGGTTGAGTAACTCAACGTCTGGTTGTCGCGAAAAAATGCTTTTTCTTATTAAATATTACAACTCTTCTCATGCACCTCTCCATGCGCAATTATCAAACCGGCTAAGTATAAAGAACAACAAAAAAGTACAAAGGCAAATAGGAAATAATAGCTGCGATTAGATGATTTATCACCGTTTTAGTGTGGGTAAGACCGCTACCAGTTTTATTATTCATCATTTACAGCGCAAAAGACGTAACACCAAAGGCTGTAAATCAAATCAATACATTACTCACGTTTACCCTTTGATGATATTACTTCGCATGTTGGCGTACAAAGCTATCAAGCGCCGCAACCGACTTAATCACATAGAGTGTTTTGGTTTGCGCACTTTCCTCTAACTGCGATAAGAATTTTTCATTCCAAAATTGCGGGCAGCGCCTTAACGTTTTAATACTGGCAATCGTCCCTTTAAACACTGAGCTACCATCTGGCCAGCCTTCAGGCTTATTGAGCATGCTTTTTAAAAGACGTTTTATTACAAACCAATAACTCACTCGATATGGTAAGTCGATGTAGACTAAGGTATCTGCTGCATCTAAGCGCTGTTTAAACGCATCTAACGGACCAAAGCCGTCAATGATCCACGCATCAGTATTCAATATGTTTTGATGTGCTTTATCAAAAGCGGCTCTGTCAACAAACTCGCCATTTGCTTGGTAGAGCATCGAGTCTAATTGATACAACGGGATGTGTATTGCCGCGGCCAGTCCTTTACTCACCGTAGACTTGCCGCTTCCCGGTTTACCAAAAACTGCTATTTTCTTCATGTAACCTCCTTGCTGTGGCCCCACAAGGCAGATACAAAAAACCCACCTTACTTTGGTGGGTTCATTAAAAAAGCACACAAAACCACCACTCCTAAGGAATGGTAATAATTCGTGTACTTGTGAGAAATAGTTCTATATTCATAACGATACTTTCACGGAATGATTAGTTATTGTCAAGCACACGCAGGCTAGATGAGTGAATTGAGAAGTAGCATCACTTTGTGGGCTGGCGAGTCACTAACTTTGGCATCGCTACTGTCTACTCAACAGTAAGTTGCCGCCAGATAGCGCCAAAAATGAAGCACATGCACGATTAAAACGTTTAACCAATTTAGGTTTACTAAACCACTGCCTTAGATATAGCCCAATAACAGCGTACATAGCGATAGCCACTATTTCCAGAACGAGAAAAGTAGCCCCCAATAGTGAAAATTGCTCTGTCACATTTTTTGCAACGTCGACAAACTGAGGGAGAAAAGCGGTAAATATCAAAATTGCCTTTGGATTACCCGCAGCAAGAGCGAACTCTTGCTTCATCAGTCCGGTAATGCTCAGATTGCGGACATCATCCGAAACTGGACTAACGTCTGAGCGCCATAAATTATAAGCAATCCATAATAAATAGAGCGCGCCACAAATCTTAATGGCAAGAAACAATATTTCCGACGTGTACAGCACAACAGCAAGGCCTGAAGCGGCAAGCGCAATCATCACACAAAATGCGGCGAGCCTTCCAAATCCCGCAAGAAGAGCTATACGAAAACCATAACGACGAGCATTATTTAGCGCTAGAAGATTATTTGGCCCTGGTGCCATATTCAAGGCAAAGCAGGCTGGAATAAATAAAAGTAGTGTCCAGATGTCCATTGTCTTTCCTTTAAAAAATATTGGCTCAGCGATTAAATTCTGACTTTAATAACCCAAAGCACGTTAGGTCGTGAAATTGTTCTTTCCAATATCCACTTTGTCGTCTAACCCCCTCAGCTTTAAAACCTAGCTTTTCTAGCACAGCCTCTGACGCATGATTTCCCGGCACCGTATCTCCTTGAATTCGATTCAGTGCGCCACATGCTAGTAAACCACCAAACGCGGCGGTGATAATTTGGTGTAATGCTTCAGTGGTATAACCCTTTCCCCAAAATTTCGGCATCAAATCATAACCGATAACTGCATTTTTCATCGCTGAGTTCCATGAGTTAAAACCACACGTACCTATAAGCTGCTCAGTATCTTTTAATCGGATAGCCCAACGGATCCCAACACCGCTATCAAATCGAGAATGAAAGAAATCTATGAGTTTTTCAGCTTGTAATCGCTCACTAAACGCCTCTAAATCGTAGTATTTCACTACCTCTCGGTTTGAAAATAGTTCAAAAATAGCATTACTGTCGCATTCGGATAGCGCCGTAAGCTTCAAGCGTGGTGTTTCAAATTCTGGAAATTGCATATTGATCTCCTAAACATTCAAAACGCAACACAGAGATAACTTCAAACCGCGATAAATAGCATGGTGAAAGTTATCTATACTGCGCGAAATAGCACTTTGACTGCATCTAAAAAATGGCCGGATTGCATGCCGTATAGTCGAGGTTTTTAGTGGTAGTATAACCAAGAATAACTGAGCACTAGTGTGTTGGTCTCAGCGTTTCAATAACCTTCGCATCCATCCAATATGGATTACCTTCCCAGTAACTCGTGCCGTCTTTTTTGACTTTTTTGTCACCTCGCCAAAAAAATAAGTACTTTCCGTCTGGTGATACTTTAGGTCGTTGCTCGTACGCAGCCGTATTAATCGTATCTCCCATGTTTATTGCGTTTGTCCATGTGCCATCTTGGTTACGAAAACTAATGTAGATATCAGGCGTGTTTTCACCTTCCTTTTCAGCATCCCACATAATATAAGACTCATCTGGCGCGATGTAGGGGTGAGCAATGTACTTTCCTTGGTTAATTGCCTTACTCATTTTGTGCGGTGTTTCATATTTGCCATCAACAAGCCGTGAATAACTCAAATGCCCACTGCCGTCTTTCAAATCTAAGACATAAAAGTAGTGTGTCCCTTTTGCTGAGGTGGTATAACCTCTAATTGGAATATCTTTAAAAGGCTTGATGTTTTGTATGTGTGAAACCGGTGGGCTAAATTGCTCCTGATATGCTTTTATGTCTGCTTCGGGTATTGATTTTTCAATCCATTGATTGTTTTTATATTGCATCACAATCCATGTTGGTTTTTGATATTCCCCACCAGAGCGAGTAAAAGAAAGCTCTGACATATCTGGCAAAAACAACACTTCAGTCTCGCGGTGCTCATCCGTAGAAACGACACCTGGAGCAAATAACTCGGGTGTTAATCCCGGTGTTTTTTGTCCTAAATCGTAATTGTTTTGGGCATAACTTTTATCGCAAATTATTAAGCCGCAAAATAAAACAATTAGAATGCTCATCTGCTTCATAAACCATCCTTTTATTGGAGCCTTTAGTTTTCAAGTAAATATAATTGCACTAGGAAACAGACAAATCCAAGCACCTTTACAAAACCTGACAATGACACCAGTTTGTCTTAATACTTGCTCAATTTGAAGGAGCAAATCTGACGCTAACTGTGTTAAAGATTTCTTATTTAGAATAACTAAATAGCAAAATCTTTGTCTTGTTATCGACAAGATTTTCTCGCCTCAAAATAGAGCACTTAATTAAGCAAATTGATGTTACACCGCAAAGCCTCGCCATTGCGGAATCAAAAGGCCTGCAATAAACCAAGGAACTTGTAGTACGAGAATACACAGTGCATACAAACGCAACTGCTCAGCAGTCCATAGCGCAGCAAACCACCCTATGATAAAGAACGACTTCCATCCTTCTATTTTTGCAGCTCCGCCAAAATTTAAAATCCAAAGCCAAAATGCCGCAAGTGTGACATGAGAGAGTATCCATGTAAGTAAACTCATACCTAACTCCTTGTCTCTAAGTTCGTACCCGATCCAGCTTTCGCTTCAGAAAGTAAGCTAATGAAGCTGATATTAAACCACTTTAATCAATTGCATATTTTTTAACTTCTTGAATCCGGAATTTTCATTGTCTTTTTAGCGCTTAGCGTGCTCATACTTTTCAACAATCGCATTGGCAATATCATTTAATTTCCCTTGCGTGTTGTTCGCTGAAACATTTGTGGCAATAAATATTCCTAACTTCTGCTTTGGATAAAGCGCAAGCCAAGTGGAAGTACCTATAGAGCCTCCACTGTGATAGAACATAGGATTAGCTGAGTGATACTCGTATGTATTCCAAAAAAATGCATGGCCATGTTCACTGCTGGTTTCTGTTAATAAGGTGCGCGACAACAGCACTTCTTCTGCTTGGGTGCTGAGTAAATACTGCATATAATCGGCAATCGAAGCTGCATTGGATGTTAGTCCGCCTTCAGCAAACGAGTGTGGACTGAGTAACGGTGCAATTTTGCCGTTTCTATCTACCCCTCTCGTTATTTTACTTATCTCACTGGGCTCTAAACGAAACCTTGTATGTTCTTCACCCGATTGTTCCGTGATCAATTGCGCAACAAGTGTAGATAGTGGTCGGTTATACACGTTTTCCAAAATATACCCAGTCAGGTTTGCGCCAACATTGGAGTATTGAAATGTCTGACCAGGCATTGAGGTAAGTTGGTACTGAGCTAAATCTTCAAAAAACTTCGCTTTTGAATAGTTAGAGAACAGCTCAAAAGCCTTGCCAGACTTTATATCTGCGCTTGTATATGCAAAATCTTGCGGTAAACCACTTCTGTGAGTCGCGAGATGACGCAAAGTGATAGGTTTGCCTAGATGTTGCAGGTTTTGATAATCACCACCCTGCAAGTACACCCTAATATCTTCATCTAATTGCACTTTTTTATCTACTACCGCCTTGGCAAGCAACAACCCGGTATAAGTTTTAGTGATGGATGCAATTTCATGCACGGTATCATGGCGTGGCTTTGTACCATCAGGAAACTCGCCAAATTGCTTTTGATAGTTAAGCTTATCATTCACAATAGCGATGGAAGCAATTTGTGCATTTTCCTCAATCAGAAAATCTGTTAGTTTTTTCTCAACAAACGCGTCAAAGTCTAGTTTGCTATCGTTGTTGCAGGCGGTTAACACCATCAAAAAGAGCATCAAACAAAGTAGAGTTAATGATTTCACTGAACGTAGCAGAATATTTACTCTGGCGCCTCGGTTAATTGATTGATGTATTCCAATAGAAGGCTTTTATTTACTTCATTATCAACCAGTCGCACGGCTACTTTGGTGTTTTTCAGCGCTTGTAAGTTATCCTCATTCGCCTCAAATGCCTTTGCTAATGACTCATAGGCTTGCCAAGACTTAGGTTGATATTCGGTGTAACGTTCTGCGACTTCTATCGCTTCTATGACTCGGCCTTGTCTAATCAAATACGTACTAATGAAGCCGAGCCTATTAACACTATTCCAACGCGTCGATCTTGGCAATATAGTAAAACCATAGCGCTCACTTAATTGGTCGTAGTAGTTATCAATATTTTTTAGAGCATTACCAGGTTTAGTCACAATATCGCGATACTTTGCTGACCAAAGTGGCTTCGGGTATTTTATTTCTATCACATCCAGCATCGTTTTTAGCAATGCATCATAATGTCCCTCGTTATCATAAATTTTGAGGATAAAAGGTAGGTCTTTTATACTCTTCAGGCGGCTCTTGAGTTTATTCACATTGCTTTGATACTTCTTTTCCTTTTTTAGGTCGTCTCCAGCTACAGCAAAGTAAATAAGGGGGCCATTTTTAGGGTCTTCAGATACTCTTTCAACTAGACTATCTGCCATAGTTTTATTTGGCGTGTATCCCATCCCTATGATATCAGCCGCAGCTAAAAACACGTATGTATCAAATAACTGTTTTTCATGGATGAGATTATTTAATGGAAAGAAACTACTCGTTGAAATTGCAATCACTGTACGTTTTTCATTAGCCCGATAATGTGCTTTTAAAAACGGAAACAGCTCATTTTGATAAAAATCATGATATTTTTTAGGCTCCCCCCATGATGGCCACTTTTTATTCGACTGACCACCAAACATATCATTATGGTAAATATCTGGTGAAGGGCTTCCTCCATTGATACTAACAACAATGGTTTCAGGCATCCGCTCTACATCAGCTAAGTGTTTTACGATACCACTGACCGCATGGAAGAACTCACTACCATGTTTACCAACTAAAAAGATTACGGGATAAGTATGAAGTTTCGAAGAAAGATCAAAGTTGCTAGGAAGCGCAATATTGAGTGGGATTTCATTATTTAAAATTTCAGACTTCAATACCAGTGTATTACCTATCACCACAGGGTCTTGCTGCGTCACCGTCACAGCTGTACTGCCACAGGCTGGGAAAAATAAAAAAGCATAAAGAACAAGGGTTTTTAATCCTTTTGGCGCTGTCATTAATACCTCCTAGTCTTGAACTTAGCCATCAATATTCGTTATATTAAATAACCTGAGCTGCGGATAATTAATGCCTTTCTAGCAGCCAGTTTTAGCGCTAACTGCGTTGAATTCACTTCCAATAGCCAGCTATTGGTGCGTAA
>NZ_JAKRFW010000026.1:0-65705 GCF_022347905.1 Pseudoalteromonas sp. Of11M-6
AAATAGTAAATGAGAGATAAATAAAAGAAGCAACAAGGCTGTTAAAACAACCTTGTTGGATGAGTATTACTTGACAGCAGCTGAGCGTCCATATATGTCTTAATCTTCTTTCTTAATCTTCATTGGTCTACTATCGTTCTTTATTTTTTAGCGTGCTTGCACCCGATACCGAACCTTATTGCTCGTTCCAACATTATTCGTTAATTGTAATATGCCTTTTGTTATACCGGTTGGTATCGTAAATGTAAGACTAGATGGTGTATGAGTTGAAGGAACAAGTGTTTTATTTCCCATTATGATGCGGGTTTTATCATCAAACCCCACTCCCTTAAGCTCATATTGCTCACCTTCTTGAACTTTGATTGAGGCATATCCAAATATTAACGGTGAACCCGCTTTGTATGGGCTTAATCGCACTTCATTAGAACGCTTATTTCGAGTGTAAATAAATGCCTTATATTTGCGAAATGGTAGATTGAGCTCAAAGATTAGCGCTGAGTTAGTGTGCGATGTTGGCGCGATATTATAAATTTCTTCACCGTTATAGATAACCACTTTTGGGTTCTCCAGCCCGGCAAAGTCATCACCAGTAAATACAACACTATCGCCGATACGATAAATTCGAGGTAATGAATAGCCATTGTAATAACCGGCTTGAGAGGATATTTGTACACTCGGTGAATCGCTTAATCTAAAGCCTCGCACTCGCTCATACGGCTCGGCGTCATAAATATCTAACACTTTGTCGCCATCATTATCGAGATCGATAAAATCCTCAACCCCGTCTTTGTCAGAGTCTTCCGGCCATCCTTTCGCGTTGAGTTTTTCGTCGGCATCCGCTATGCCGTCATTATCAGAATCAAGATCCAAAAAGTTTAATTTATCATCTTGATCTGCATTTCCTGAGCCTTCGCGCTCATCACTAATGCCGTCGCCATCACTGTCTAAGTCTAATAAGTTAATTACCCCGTTATTGTCCTCATCAAGTGTAGCACCTTGCTTTACATAATATTCATAGAAGTCATGGATAGAGTCTCTATCGGTATCAATACGAGTTGGTTCAACACCAATTGCATATTCTGCATGATCATCAATACCGTCGGTGTCCTTATCTTTAAATACGTAAATTTCATAGGAATAGTCCGGCGCGCCACCCGAAAAATCATCAATGACGCTCAAATTGAATTTTCCGTCATGGGGTATTTTAGTCAGGATATGCGCCATTTTGAGTGCGCTATGGGTATGGATCTGCGATGAGTTGATCACAAAACCACCTTGCTCGGAAAAATACACTTTAGGCTTAAAATTATCGGAGCTATAGGTAATGCGAGCTGAGATATAGTCGCCCTTGTTTGCACTAAATTGGTACAAATCACCATTATCACCCGCATTTGAAATAACCCCTTTTACTTTAAACGGAAGTTGATGCGCAACTTTTACCGCATTGCTGGGGTTATCATTAGGTTCAATCTCGACAATTTCGGGATAACGAGCGCGTTGACTGTCAAATGGAAACTCATCATGCTCGTCTAACACACCATCACCATCTTCATCTTTGTTTTGCCAAGTTCCCTTAGTTGGGTCAAGCGAGCTATTATGTGGAGTTGCAAACACAATTGTACTAACCAGTGCAAGTGCCAATAAAATGCATCGTGATGTCATAAACAATCCTTATTAATGTTGTTTTTTAATTAAAGTCTTTCAAATTTTTCACCCTGCGACCCGCTTCATACTTGTACTCTTTCACTAATGATTTTGAATACATTACACTGGGTGTCTTCGTTACTTTGTCGTTACTGTTGCTCGGGGTCTCTTTGTTATTTTTGCTGCTTTCAGCACTCAACCTCCACCACGCTCTACGCTAAAACTGACTTTTGCACCACCGCTTGAGTTATTGCCTAGTTTGAGTTGTCCACCGTGGTTTTCAATAATAATGCGAGAGAGCATAAGGCCTATGCCGTTGCCATCAGCTTTGGTGGTGTAAAATGCTTCAGCAGCTTCGTTTAGGTTGGAAAAACCGGGGCCTGTATCTGTGACCGTAAACGCTAACTTGTCTGCATCGGAGGTGATGTTGAGTGTGACTTCTGGCGAAGGTGTGCACGCTTCTTGGGCATTGTTAATAAGATGGCAAAGCACCTGTTTGATTTGACTCGTATCAAAAAAACCGAGCAGGTCCGCTGTGCTTTCTACCTTTAGCTGAGGGTAGATACTTTGTAGCTGAGTGCAAAACTCACTGAGTGCAACAATCTGCTTATGCGCAGGAGGTAATTTGGCAAGTGAGGCATAGTTGCCCATAAAAGATTTAAGGTAATTGGCGCGCTCGTTGATGAGTGACAGCCCACTAGTAAACCTTTCTAAATCTAACTCACGGTCTAGGCGCTTGGTTAGGCTGCGAGCTATCGTACCAATCGGCGCTATGGTGTTATTGATCTCGTGACTTAAAATACGGACAAACCGCTGTAAGGCGTCTTTTTCTTGTTGATATAAAATACTATCGAGCTGTTTTAAAACCAGTAAAGTGCGAGGTTTATTGGCAATGTAGCAGCTGTCGTGTTCAAGCAAAAAAGCATGCTCGGTACCGTCAAGCATCACCGTAACCTTTCCTTGTTTTTGCTGAGCTTGTAATGACTGAAACCAGCGCCAGGCATCGTCTTTGTAACAGTCAAAAAAGGTGCGCTCAGCGTAGCTGTTGGCAAATGCAACGCTTTGTTTGTCAAACACGATAAGTGCACAATCAAGCTTTTCAATGATTTGCTTTAGCAGGTCGCTTTGCTCTGCCAGCGCTCGCTGATCGGCTTGCATGGTTTGTGCAAGCGCGTTTAAGTGTTCCACCGTTGAATATAATTGTGCGTCTTTGCCATGTGCCGCTCTTAGAGCATAATCGCCTTGGCGAAGCGATATCAACAAGGTATCAATGAGATTAATAGTGTTTTGTCTTGTAGAGCTATATTTATAAGTGAGCAGTGCAAAACACAGCGCAAATACCAAATCTAGCAATATAACGAGTGCAACCGGGTAATTGTGCACAAGGAGCAGAACGTTAGCAATAACGAGTAGTAATGCACTTAACAACCAGTGTCCAAATCGATAAAACAAGCTTGCTTATCTCCTACTCATATTTATCCATTTTGCGATACCACGCACTGCGCGATAGTCCCAAGCTCTTCGCCGCTTTTGATACATTACCACCGTGAAATTCCAGTCTTTTAAATAGTGCTTGCTCAATAATTTCATCCAGCGTTAAATCGTGATTTTCTGATGTGCTCACAGTAGCAGTATTCACCGATTGCAACGCTGAGTGCGGTGTGGGACTGAGCGCCAAATCGCTGGCAAATACTCGGGCGTTTGAACATGTAAATACCACGCGCTCCATCATATGTTTAAGCTCTCTTACATTGCCAGGAAAGTCATAAGCACTCAGTGCTTTAGCAGCACAAGGCATAATGATTGGTGGTGGTTTTTTGTAATCTTGACTAAAGCGCATTAAAAAACGCTCTGCTAATGGCAAGATATCCTCTGGGCACGCTCTTAAAGGCGGTATTTCTACTTCTATAGTATTTAATCGATAATATAAATCTTGGCGAAACTGGTTATTGGCAATCGCTTCATTGAGTTGGCAGTTGGTGGCAGAAATTATTCTCGCAGTATTATCCAAAACTTTGTGACTGCCAACTGCCGCGTACTTCCGCTCTTCTAGCACTTGAAGCAACTTTGCTTGAGATTGCAAAGATAAATTGGCAATTTCATCTAAAAACAACGAGCCATTACTTGCGAGTGTAAATGCACCCACTCGATCTGCTTTCGCATCAGTAAATGCCCCCTTTTTATGGCCAAATAACTCAGAGTTAAATAGCTCGTCGCTCACTGCCCCCATATTAATCGAAATAAAACTGCCACCAGCACGACTTGAGTGCTCGTGTACATACTGTGCGTAATAGCTCTTTCCTGTGCCATTTTCACCGGTCAGCAAGATGTTCATATCGCTTTGTGCCAACTGGGTGAGCTGTGTCAGCACACGCTGTTTTTTCTCACTTTGCGTAACAAAGTTGATCGTTTGTTGGGGCTGTTTAAGGCGTTCGTTTTCAGCAGATAGCCGCGCTAAATATTGTCTGTCAGCTCGCTTCTCGATTTGTACTTTGATGCTATGAGCAAGGCGCTCATCATCCCATGGCTTTTCAATGAAATCGGCCGCTCCTTGCTTTAGGGCAGTAACGGCAAGGTCTAATGTCGCCCAACCAGTCATCACCACAATGGGTAAAAGCGGATCTATTTGAATGAGCTTAGCAATCGCCGCCAACCCTTCTTTGCCACTGGTGGTGTCATGGGTAAAGTTCATATCCAATAGCACCAAGTCCACTTCCTGTGTACTGACATAATCAAATGCTGCCTCTGGTGTCACCACACCGTGACAGGCGTAGCCTTCATCCTCAAGTAAAAACTTCAGACTCGCTTGAATATCAAGCGAGTCGTCTACTATTAACACCTTTTTCAAATTATTATTCCATTCTTAAGCTAACCGCAGGTTGGACTTTTATGCTGCGTTTCACCGGGATATAAAGCGCAAGGCATACCGCAACAAATACCAGTAGCAAAGTAATGCTACCCGCACCAAACATAACACTAAACGGCACAATACCACGGAAAAAGTCTACAGCAAGATAACACAAGATATAGAAAATTAATGCAGAAATAGTCAGCCCTGTAACGGTATGAGTTAGATTTTTCTTGATAAATAACAACATGATCTGGCGATCTTTGGAGCCAAGCGCACGGCGGATGCCTATTTCATAGCTAGATTTATTAATATTACTAAGGCCCATGGCATAAATGCCGATTAAAGAAAGCGTTAAGGCAAATCCACCCACAATCAAAAACACATAAATGATGCTAGTGAATGCCCCCATCATAGAGCGATGGTTGTCGTAGTGATCAAAAACATAGCTAGTTTCGAGCTTACTTGAAAGCCTACCTAACACGCGATAGAACGCTTCATAACTTTGGCTTGGCGGCAGTTCAGTGACGAATTTAACCGCCATTGCGTTATCCTTTGGCGCATATTGACGAAAACTAAAATAGACCTCATGACGACGTTCACTGGCGACAACGCTCATTTCATCCACTGCTATGCCAATTATTTTAGCACTTGGCCATTTTGCATCACGTAACATCAGTGAGCGTCCTAATACATCCTCACTGCCAAACAAAGCCTTTGCGAGAGACTGACTAATGATCACCACGGGTGCCGCTTCTGTGTTGTCTTGTGCGGTAAAGTTTCTGCCGCTTTGCAGTTCGCGATTGAAAAGATGAGTTACAGCTTCAATATTTATGATTTTATCGGTGTAGACTTCGCCTTCGCTTGTTTGCACATCAAGTTCAATCTCACGCTGATACACGCGCCCTTCTTTAAAAGCAGGATCCAGTGTCATACCCACAACCAACGCGCTTGCCATTTCGACCGCTTTATCACTCGAAAATTCGTTTTCAGCTTGAAATTGCAGCTCAGTGGAATGCACCCCTTTGAGAGTCTCTCCGTCGATGTTTCCCGCCATAGAGTACATCACATAACCTATGGTGCTCGACGCCATCAGCATAAAGCTCACTAAAGTCACCTGCAAAGACAATAGCCGTTTTGACATCAATCCAGCCTGTTTGCCGGTTGCACCTCGCGTGCCGTCTCGCAGTACATCATTGATGTTAAAGTTAGCGGTTTTCACCGCAGGTAACAGCACAGCAATAGCAAATACAAAGCTTATCAACAACAATGACACCAAGATAGTGATGGTATTTAATTGCCAATACCACCAGTACGGCATTTTGCCACCAATCATCATATTAATAACAAAGTTTAGTGCCCGCAAACCGAGATCCGTTAGCAATAGCGCCACTACCCAACTGCTAAAGCAGTAAATAAAGCCCTCACAGGCATGCTGCTGAACAACTCTTAATTTTTTCGCACCAATCGCGGCACGAATAGCCGATTCTTTTTGTCTCTCGATTATTTTGGCAAAGAGTAAGTTACTAATGTTGATTGAGGAAATAAGCAAAATAAGTACGATACCTATCATAAATAGGGTAAATACAAATATCGCCTCACCATCAGTGTTGTATTCTACTAAAGTCATTGATTCAACTCGAACTGTTTTATCCACCTCGAGCTCTGACTGACTAGCGCGTTGCTTTGCATAGTCAGTGAAGAATAAACTTAAGCGTTGCTCCAGCTTTGACTCTACCACCTCGTTTGGCATCTTATAAATAATATCAATAGCATCAGCAGGTGCTGCGTTATTACCTTTAAGCGGTAGCCAGAGTTTAGAAAATATCGGGAAGTTATTACGTTTGGGCATCACGCCGATTATCTCGTAGGGCTTTTGATCAACGATCATCGTACGCCCAATAACATCTTCGCTACCTTGGAATAAATGCGACCATAGATAGTCTGAAATCACGACTACATCTTGAGCTGATCCCACAAAGTCCTCAGCGGTATAAAATCGCCCGAGCTCAGGCTTAATATCCATAAACTGGAAAAAGCGCTCATCAACATAGGAGCCTCGATAATGATTTCCTCGCTCAGCGTCACTTACCCAAACACTCACAGGTGCAATATAAAGCCACTCCTCAAGTTGCTTAACTTCATCAAGTTCTCGTAGTTGTGGCAGCATGCTATATTCAAATCGATTTTGCGTGCTGATAGGGTTGCGAACCTTGAAGATCCTGATTTCAGAGCTGCCATTCCCTACTTGGCTATGTGAGAATGCCACGGTATAAATATAATTAAAGCCAATCAATGATATGGTCAAACTACCAACCATAATAAACATCATCAATAACGTAAATCGCATTGATTTTGCGATGTTTCTCAGCGCATAGCGAAAATCTAAAAGTAATCCCATACTAAGCTCCAACGACTTTACTTACACGGTCAAGCTGCTTTTTATCTCGTAAAATATTGCCATCAAGCATTGAGATCACCCGGCTGGCGTAGGTCGTTGATTCAATATCATGCGTTACCATACATATCGTTTTGCCAGCAGCATGAAGCTCGCTCAACAACCCTAGCACTTGCTGGGCATTGTTTGAGTCTAAGTTACCAGTCGGCTCATCGGCGAGAATGAGGTCGGGGCTGTTAATCAACGCTCTTGCAACTGCGGCCCGCTGTTGCTGACCACCTGAAAGTTGAGAGGGAAAATGATTGACTCGGTTTTCTAACCCCACCATCGCCAGTGCATCTTTGGCTTTTTGCTCCATTTCTTTTTGGCTAATGCCGCCGATATAAGTCAGCGGTAACATGACATTTTCAAGTACATTTAAATCACTGATAAGATTAAATGCCTGAAAAATAAAGCCTATATGGTTAGCGCGAATATGAGCACGCTCGTCTGAGCTCAAATTAAATGCTTGGTTACCGCTGATAAAATACTCGCCGTTACTTGGCTCATCAATCAGGCCCAAAATTGACAGTAACGTAGACTTGCCGCACCCCGAAGGTCCCGTGATAGCCACAAACTCGCCGGGCTCTACCACGAGATTAATACCGTCTAGTGCTTGAGTTGCAATTTCATCCGTCTGAAACCGCTTTTTGATGTTATTAAGTTGAATGACTGAGTTCATAATAGTGTCCTGTTAACGCACTAGCACTTGGCTATCTTGAGTATACTTTTCCATATCGGAAATAATGATAGTTTGATTTTTATTAAGGCCTTCAAGCACTTCGATGTAGTTTACCGAACGCTGACCAAATTTAACCGTTTTTTTCGTCGCGAGATGTTTATTAACAACAAACACGCTCGCTTGATTATTTGCAATGGCATTGGCCGGTATTGCGACGAATATAGCCTCGGGTTTATAGCTCGTTACAATAACCCCTTCAATGTTGAGTTTATCTCTGGCTTCTCTTGGCAAAGCGTCTTCAATGCTCAGCTCCACTTCAACTTGGCTATTGGTGACTTTTGGGGAAACACGTTTTACGATGGCGTTAAAACGCGAAGTGTAAGTATCGATTGTAGCCGACTGCCCAACTTGTACATGCGGCGCATCTAGTTCCGCGATGTTTATCTTAGCAACCAGCAAACGCGGATCTGCCACCTCTGCAACTGAACTGGTATTAGACAATTGCATGCCCACTTCAATCAGCACATCCTGAATTTGTCCAGTGATTGGCGAGCGCACATCAAGCGCTGCGATATTCTCTTCAAGTAGCTTAATTTCGGATCGTAGGCTTGCTTGCTCAGCCAGCTGCGCTTTGGCTTTCGCCTGCTGTACTTGTTGCTGAGTGGCAACCCTAGCTTGCTGTAACTCCACTTGCTTTTGACTACGCTGCATTGCAAACTCGCTGCGTTGATGATCAAGCATAGAGATAGTGCTATTGCCCTTTTCTATTAAGGTTTTTTGCGCCTGCCACTGAATTTTGTCTGCTTTATAACCCAACAAAGCATCATGATGTGCGGTGTGGGCCTCTTGCACTTTGGCCTTTAACTCTGCAAGTTCAGCCTCATGTTGTGCTGAAATTTTGGTAAGTTGGCTATGTTTTTGAATGAGCGCTTCGCGCAGTGATGGATTTTCAAGCCGAGCAAGTAGCGTACCTTGAGTGACCATTTCACCCGGTTTAACCAGCACTTCAACTACTTTGCCGCCACTACTACTGGTAACCAAATGGCGTTTCTCCAATGCAAGACTACCAAGTCCCTTAACACTGAGTTCAAACTCGCCCTGTTGGACTGTAGCAACGATTAACTCTTCTTGGAAAACCACGTTTGATGCACTTTGGGTATACGCTTTGGCAAAAAACACCAAACCGACCACAAGTAGCACAATTACAAGCAATGCGAGCTTCTTAATCGGCATGCGCTTTGTTTTCGCCAGTTTTATATCCATACTTTGTACTCCACTTTGAGAATACAGTTGATGAATCAAATTTCAGGCCAAACTTTTTCTAATTATAAATCAATAACATAAAAATAAATTAAGATAATACCCGATAAAGCATGTCTCGAAAATGAGACACGACTACAGTAATGACTGTGCCAAAAGCGAGACAAAAGCTGAGCTATTTTTGCTTTGTCATTATAGAGAGGTCAATTCCTATTATATTTCTGAGCATGTTGCTGTTTGCGCCTCGTACAATGCGCTAAGACTTTGAGCTTTTCATCTTCGCTGTAACTTGTCCAGCTGGTGATTTCGTCCAACGTTCTAAAGCAACCTAAGCACACATCTTTATCATCCAAACAACACTTTCTGATGCAAGGAGATTGAACCAAATTACAACTTGAGTGTGACATCGCAGCTCCTTTAAATAGATTTACTCAAAATAACTTGCCGGAAAACAAGACTCTCTCTTTTTGCCTTTAAAATGATGGCAGACCTCTCCCGTTTCGGTATTAACTAAAAAGGAATGGTCAATATCCTTAAAGTAAAACCAAATGAACTCCATGTCTTCTTCTAAGAAGTGTTGTTCAAAAGTGGGCTCATCAAAATGCGCCGCTAGCGCATCAATATCTGTTATTTCATCGTAGCTAACGGCATAGACAGCTAGGCTCGTGAGCGTGGCTAAAACAAAAAATACCTTAACTAGGCCAATATGCATCTTGTTACCTTTAGTCATTTTATTGGACGAAATACATCATCTTCATCAATCAATATACAAACTGGGTGGGGCTATCCCCACCACATACGCACGACCTGTTGCGCGTCGTTTAACTCAATATTAAGTCGCTGAGGTTGATGATCTTGGGTAAGCATATCTCCAGATTGATACACCCTAACCACTTTTCCAACGATTGTTTGTAGGGATTTTGAATAATCAATATCTTGCACCATTTAACCCTTATTTATGCTGGATGTTTAAAGCCAACGACGCACTCTCCTTTGATAGCGTAAATAGGCATCTCCAAAAGTTTGTTCCATCATTTTTTCTTCAAATCGAATGTACCATCTGTCGGCAATAAGTAAAAAAGCAGTCACAAACAAAAATGACACGAGTGCACCACCGATTAATACGGCATAGCCTAGTAATGCAATGACAAAACCTAGGTACATGGGATTGCGGGTATATTGAAATACCCCAGCCTCCACTAATTTATCAGGCTTATTGAAAGTCATAATATCGGTTTCTTCCCTCGCGAATATCATGCTGCCCGACTTGGCCAGTGCAAACCCCAAAGCAATCGGTATTAACCCTAACAGATTTAAAGGGTAATAAATAAAATGTGGTGCAGCAATCAACCAACACACCACAGGCATCAATATGACAAATAAAAACAGTAAAATAGGAGGCAGTAGCTTTTTCATGATGTTATTCCTTACCTTTAGAACAATAATTAGAGATAAGGTAATGCGAATTTTGTTGCTGTGCCTTAACCTATGTTAAGCCAAGCTCTTTTCTAATTCTCGACAGCGATACATCCGTGATCCCAAGGTACATTGCGATATGGCGCAAAGCAACCGAGCGGCTTAATGCTTGATTTTCCGTGATAAAGCGTAAGTACCTTTCCTTTGCACTTAACTGGAGTAACGCCGCTTCGCGTTTCTCTTTTTTAAGCACTAACTGTTCATAAATTTTGCGCACAAACCGTCCCCAGTTGAGGTTTTGCTCAGATACAGTGATTAAATCAGCATAGCGAATTTCGGCAATAACACAGTCTGTTAGCGTTTGCGTTGAAAATGGACTCGGCTGTTCTTCTAGATAACAAGATAAACAAGAGAATGCCCCGCCCTTCTGTAGCAGAGATTTGTTCCGTTCATTACCCTTTTCATCTAGGTAGAAATAACGTCCATATCCATCTAATAAGAAATAAACACTCGAGATTTTCTCACCTTGTTCGAATAGCATCGTATCGGCTGTGATATGACCGATTTTTATATACGGAGCCATAAGAAGCCAATCCTCAAGTGAGAAGTCCACTAACCGCCCATATACAGCTAACCATTTTTGATAATTTTCGTTACTTGATTTAGACATTAGTGTAAGTGCTTTTCGAATATTAACAGGATTTTATTGTCGTAAGGTATCGTATCGAACTGCTGATATCCAAGCTTTTGGTATATGTGCTGCGCTCGCGTATTATCTGCAAAAACATCTAGCCAAACTCGCGTTATACGCAACTCCTCTAACACGTATTTTTCCATCTGATTTATCGCTTCTTGCCCTATTCCCAATCCCTTTTTAGCAACCACAATCCGGCAAAATTCAACACTTTTCAGTTCTGGTTCAACGGCTAAAATTATAAAGCCAACTATTTCACTATCTGAGTGGATTGTTAAATAGTGTATGTTGGGCTCAGAAAATAACTGCTGATGAACAAGCAGCGAATTGCTCAAGATAAATTCCTTATTATCATCCGCATTCTCCATTTTGCTCAAAGCTGGAGGTTGTGTAAAAAACCCCTTGAACTAATATGAGCATCTCATTCGCTTTTATAGTTAAGTAAGAGTTTTGAATTAAGTTCATTAATGAAAAGGCTATCCTGTAACCTCGATTCTTGCTCGATCAGCCACGCTTCAAAAACTTCTAATGTAGCTGACTGATAAAGTTGCGATAGCCAATCTTGGAGTGATATATCACAAGCCTCACATAAAGCTTGCTGACATAACCAAATATTTTCAGGCATCGCCACATTCTTACCATACTTGATGAGCTGAGAATGCTGAAAAGCACTTTTTATTCCGACAAGGCCAAGCTTCCCCTGTTCATCTATTGGTGCAAGGTGATTATCTTGCACAAAACGCGGCGATGCTGGGAAGTTGAACACGAACTCAGGAGATTCATAATTGGTGTACTCATATTTAACAATAGCGCCAGCAGATAAATTTGTCGCCTCACATGGAATAGTAAAAGGAATATTGAGGCTGCATTCATTTTCACCAAGGACATAATGGCCATAGACTATAATATCCGTTTGCAACTTAAAGCCATCTCCAGGCTGGTGGCTATCCGGGATAATCAACTCCCCACGTAATAACGTATCGTCACCACGGCTGAGCTTCTGTACCGAAGACTTCTGTAAGTTAAAAAATTCTCCAACGTGTATTTGCTCCCCTTTTCTATTTAACATTGCCGACAACGCGATAGACTCAGGGATCAAAATACCGTCTTCTTTTAGGTAGGGAAATAAGTGCTTGAAGATCCAAACTTGTGGCTCTCTTTTTAGTAATGCTGTCATCGTTTCAGAAATCACGATATCAAAGCTACATTTTTCTTCATCCTGCCATTTTAATGCATCACAACAAACCAAGCGTTCGATACGGTGCTCTACATCAAAAGCATCAATTAACTTTTTTACCGCAGCTATATTTTCTGGATGTATGTCAATCAGGGTTGCCCTAACAGGAAGGTTGGGATGTAGTGCTAACAATGGAAGCAGCAACGTGGCGTAAGGACCAGTGCCTGCGTATAAAATATGAACTTCAGATAACCCTTCTTGCTGTTTATCTTCGATAGCCGCTTTTACACCTTGCATAAAAATCAAACTGCGCAGCAGTTCTTGAGAGCATTTAGCTGCCTGAACAGGAGAAATAGCAACACCATATTCAGTATGAACACAACTCCAATCATTCATATCAAACTGAGTATCAACTCCACTCAGTGTACCAAAGAATTTGACAAACTCGTCAAACAAAGTTGTCAGTTCAGGAGACTCCTTATTTGCAGCGAAAATTCCTGTTAAACACCTGCTTTTAAAGCTATTTAGATCCATATGCTTTCCCATGATATAAAACGCTGTCGTATTAAGTACTTATTCTTATTTAAAGTATCATTTAAAGATAGAGTGTATATATTTGCAATAAAAACCTTAAATCAACTCACCGTGATCGGTTTTCTAGTTTGAATCAACAATATAAAAGTAGCGCTTAATTCATCATTTCGACAGCACCTACACCAGATCCAACATCAACACCTTCAAATGACTCACTATCTTGGTTACTACTAGCTGCACCACTGGCGCTGCTACGTAGAAGAAAATAACACCCTACTTTTTTGTAATTAAGTAATGAATTGGCGAGCATTGTGCTCGCCATTTTTGTTTACTCTCATCTCATTCATTGTTTCGGATCAAGTTGTTTCTGGTTATAGCTGCTAAGCTACCATCGAATCAATCAAGGAGCAAAAAGATGAAAGCAGCGTTAGTGCACCAATTTAAACAACCGTTAGAAATTCAAGAAATTGAGAAACCGCAACTTACACAAGGATCGGTCATCGTTGAAATAGCCGCCTGTGGTGTTTGTCACACCGACTTACACGCCTGTCATGGTGACTGGCCAGTTAAGCCTAAATTACCACTAGTGCCTGGTCACGAAGGTGTGGGTACTGTTATCGCAAAAGCTGACGATGTTAAACACCTAGCCGTTGGTGATAGAGTCGGTGTACCTTGGCTTCATAGCGCCTGCGGTCATTGTGAACACTGCCTAAAAGGCGACGAAAACTTATGTCCAGAGCAGTTAAATAGCGGCTATTCCGTCGACGGCGGTTACGCACAGTACTGTAAAGCCGATGCCAACTACGTGGTAAAAATCCCCGAAGGCTTGTCATTTGTCGATGCCGCTCCTCTATTCTGCGCGGGCGTCACCACCTATAAAGCACTAAAAGTATCGAAAGCTAAACCCGGTGAATGGGTTGCCATTATTGGTGTAGGAGGCCTTGGTCACTTAGCAGTGCAATACGCCAAAGCAATGGGGCTGAATGTAGTTGCAGTTGACACTGGCGAATCAAAGTTAGCACTAGCAAAAGAGCTTGGCGCCGATCTATGTATCGACTTTAAGCAGAGCGATCCCGCAGAGTTGATGCAAAATAAGCTAGGAGGAGTCCAAGCCGTAGTTTGTACCGCAGTCTCAAAGCCTGCCTTTACGACATCATTTAACAGCGTGAAGCGAGGCGGTACTTGCGTGCTCGTTGGCTTACCACCAGAGGAAATGCCTATTCCTATATTTGATACCGTTCTTAAAGGTATCAGTGTTGTTGGCAGCATCGTTGGTACCCGTCAAGATCTCACTGAATGCTTGCAGTTTGCCGCTGAGGGCAAGGTAAAGGCCATTATTGAAACCAAGCCACTTGAGCAAATCAACGATATATTTGACGATATGCTCAATAGCGACATTAACGGCAGGATCGTACTTACTTTCGACTAGACCCATCGAGCAGCCAAATACTTGATAGCCATTTGGCTGCTTTCTCACTTAGGCAAAGTGACAAGAGCCTAGAACGACCAACCAGAACGAGGGATGACAACGGCCAGAGAACAAATTGTTATTCCGAGCTTAGGTTAACTATACTTTGTGTATTCGAGTCTTAACAACGTTGAATACATGGCAGCCAGTCAAAGCAACATACTTCACCCAAGTCAGTCGTTTAGCTTTAAGTACTTCTACCATATATCAGCGCTCTCCATGCTGCTTTTTTTTCTTTCTGTGGTGTTCACATTTTTAGCATTCGTCAATAAAGAAGCGCAAGAGCAAGAAATAGAAAGAAATTTTAATCTTGTTCGTTTATCCCAAGAGTTAAGACTCAGCTCAGATCAACTCACCATGATGGCGCGGGCTTATGCCGCCACAGGCAACCCTAAGTTTAAGCAATTTTTTGATGAGATCTTAACGATCCGTAACGGCACTTCCCCTCGCCCTAAGCATTTGCACCGCGTTTATTGGGACATGTTGCTGGTCAAAGAGGGTCTGGCGCCATTTGAAAAAGAAGCACCAAAAGCGCTGCTGACATTATTATTAGAAAACGGAGTTTCTACGGATGAATTAACTATGTTGCGAAATGCAGAGGATAAAAGTGAAGCACTCGTGTCACTTGAGCGTGAAGCCTTTGAACTCGTGGTAGCAGGGAAAAATCAACAGGCCCTCAAGATTTTGTACAGCGAGGCTTACCTCCAAAGTAAAGTACATATAATGACGCACATCAATGCCTTTTTAGAACGCAGAGAGCAGGATTTCAGCTCACTCCTTGCAAGCAGCAATAAAAAGGTAAAATCCTATTATAGCGCCGCGTTTGTTTGTTTTATCTTGCTATTACTTAGTCTCATCGCGTTGTACAACTCTCGTTCGGCCATCCGTAAAAGTATTATTGATTATCTAAATACGGAGGTAAAAAGCCAAACTGAAGAGTTAATAGAAAAAAACAAAGCACTTAATCACGCGATCAGCGAACTCAGTGAGACTCAAAAACGCCTGATAAACGCCGAAAAGTCAGCAACGCTGGTGCGATTGATCCCAGGACTTGCTCATGAGATTAACACGCCGATTGGCGTCGCCATGACCGCTTCCAGTAACCAACTATTGCTTGTTGAAGGGGTAAGACAAAGGGTAAATAAAAATGAAATAGCTAAGTCTGCTTTATTGCATTCGATAGAAAATATCGAAAGCTGTGCCAAGCTCGTCGTCAATAGTACCGAGCGGATAACCGGTATTATCGACAAGCTCAAAATCATCACCAATACTGGATTTGAAGGAGAAGTAAAGCCAGTTTACTTACAACCGCTTATCGCACACTGTGTGAGTGAGCTTGCCAATCAACACCCACATATTGATATTACCTTAGATATTCCCGAAGTACTTGCTATCACCGCCCCAGAGAGATTGTTACAGCAGATTTTCCAACCTGTAATAGAAAATGCGTTTTACCACGCCTTTGCTGATAACTCAGTGCAAAGCCCATGTGTGATTATATCGGCTCAAACCTCAAAACTTGGATATACGATTAAAGTCACGGACAACGGCGGCGGTATTCCACATGAAATCAAAGATAAAGTATTTGATCCTTTTGTTGTCGGTAATCGCACACAAAAAGGCCTGGGCTTAGGGCTAAGTGTTGCGCTCGCTATTGTCACTCAGTATTTTAATGGCGTAATTGAGTGTGAAACAGAATCTAATTCCGGAACATGCATCATTATCAAGTTGCCGAGCTAGTCGCGCTAACGGACCCAGCCGATACTTAACAACACTCGAGTACCCGCTTCTACTTTTGAAACAGAATGCTCTGATTTATCGGGTCTAAAAAGTTTGATGCGACTGCTGCTATAGAGCGGATCTTTACACTTAAATTCACCGCCTAACTTCGCCCGCTTTAAAACAATATTTAGCCTGAAATGCTTCCCTGAAACGACTTTATCGGTGTGCGGTGGTACTTCGCATCCAGTCGGAAACTTCAGTAAATACATATCAAACTTAACCGGCCACATCGCGGTTGCTAGTAACATTTTTTGATAGCCGGACTGTTGTCTGCCAAGTTGCCAGCGAAAATACTTTGCTTTACTTTCCATAAATGCACACTTTAAGCTTCATTATTATTGTGGCAATGCTTTGTAAATAGAATACAGAGGAACAACGCACTGCCACTCTTCCTGAGAAATAGAGTACACAGCTTGGTTGAAGCACTCGTTCCGATAAACACCTGCACGACGTAATATGCCATCAAAACACGCACCAAGTTGCTCAACCAACCGGCGTACTAAATCATTACGCTCGTCGACTCTAAATTCAACCAAAGCGAAACCTAGCGTATTCAAATACTCTGTCACGAATAAACAAAACACCTTGTCGAACAGAGTATCGTGGATAAACCAACTCTCTTCTACCAGCACTTTTTTGGCCGCTGAGTCATCGACTGTAATTAAGATCATGCCAAGCATTTCGCGCGTTTGAGTTTGCCGCACACAAATACAGTGCTTTGATTTATCTTCAGCTGCTTGTAAAAAAGGTACTAGCACTCTTTGTTGTCGCAACTTTAATAACTCTTCGGCATCGTACTCTTCACCATATCTAAGCGAAAACAGACGCTCCAACCGTTGATATTCACCCGCTCTTAACGTTCTCAAAGCAAATGCCGAGTCCGAAAATTCAACACGGATGTCACTTATGGGGACGTTGTTTTCATCTGGTGGGGCGATCATTGGCTTTTCTGAGTGACGGTTGCATAACTCAGATTATTACATCTATTCAAGTCTAAAAGCTATGCCTGTGACTTCCCATCAACCTCAAACCACAAATAGCCCGTAAAGAACGAGCACAACCAAAGTCAACGCAAAACCAATTCGGATCCGTTTAAGTACGGTCTCATCATTCAGTGTTTTAAAAATCACACCACCTAATACCAGCCACATTGTGTCGACCACTATCGCCACCACGTAGCACACGCTAGCGGCAAGTAGCGTAGCAACTAGGTTTGAGCTTGCCGGCACCGAAGCCGTCGCAAAAATAGCGATACAAGCCGCGTAGGCTTTGGGGTTGAGGAGGTTAAGAATAAACCCATCCTTAAAGCTCGGTAGCTGCGCACCTGCACTGCCAAGCGCCGCGTTGTTTGCTGCAATTTTGTAGGCAACATAAATTAAGTAGGCGGCTGCAAGCCATTTGAGTACAAGCGTCACCTGAGGCTGACTCACCAGTAACCCTGCAATTCCAGTGGCTGCAAAGATCACCGCAACAAGCAATCCTGTCAAAATACCTGCTAAGAATGGGAAGCCTTTTTTAACACCTTGACTCGCCCCCGTTGCAGCCAGCGCAAGTGGCGCAGGACCGGGTGAACCAAGCAACACCGCGGTTGTGATTGCCACAGAAAGTAAAGCTTCAAACATCATATCGTCCTTATGAATTTCAAGTCTGCATGGTGGAAATCAAAGAAAAAGCCGAATGACAGGCACACCTTAACGACCAAGCAACAACTCGGGAGTTTTCTTATGTAGAGAATAAGGCTCTTGGGAACAGAGCCTTTAATTTAGTATGGAGCTACGCCTCTGGGACGCGAACTCGGCCTTCCATTAGCACGCGAGCGCTGCGGCTCATGACGGCTTTTTTAGCTTGCCAACGACCAGACTCTTGCAGTGCTTCAGCGCCAACCTTTAAGGTGCCTGACGGATGTCCAAAGGTCACGGAGTTAAGATCACCACCACCAGCGGCTTCGTTAACTAGAGTGCCAGGAATTGCCGCCGCGGTTGCTATCGCCACAGCGGCAGTTCCCATCATCGCATGGTGCAACTTACCCATAGATAAGGCGCGAACGTTTAAGTCGATGGTATTGGCTGCCACCGCTTTACCGCTCGACGCAGCATAAGATTTAGCAGGTGCAACGAAGGCAATTTTTGGGGTATGTTGGCGAACTTTCGCTTCGTCAATATGACCTATTAAACCCATTTTAACTGCGCCATAAGCACGGATCTTTTCAAATCGCTCTAGTGCAGCTGGGTCTCCATTAATTGCTTCTTGTAACTCTGTACCTTCATAACCTAAATCGGAAGCACGGAAGAAAAGCGTTGGGATCCCGGCACTTATCATGGTCACTTCAAAGGTGCCTTCATCAGGCACAGTTAACGTATCGACGAGATTGCCCGACGGAAACATATCAACATCTGGGTCGCTTGGATCCATAAACTCAACCACCACTTCTGCTGCTGGGAAAGTTACGCCATCCAGTTCAAAGTCGCCCGTCTCTTGCACTTCTCCATTGCTGATTGGAACATGCGCTACTATGGTTTTGCTAATATTCGCCTGCCAGATTTTAACGACAGCAACACCGTTCTCTGGCACTTTATTCGCATCGACTAAGCCATTGCTGATTGCAAATGCCCCCACCGCAGCCGTTAAATTGCCACAGTTTCCGCTCCAATCAATAAATGGTTTGTCGATAGCAACCTGACCAAATAAGTAGTCCACGTCATGGTCGGCTTTGTCGCTTTTACTTAAGATCACGGTTTTGCTGGTACTAGAAGTTGCACCGCCCATGCCATCGGTATGTTTACCATAGGGATCTGGGCTGCCAATCACACGTAGCAGCAAGTTATCTCGCGCTTCACCCGGTTGCTGCGCGTACTCGGGTAAATCTGTTAAATTAAAGAACACCCCTTTAGAGGTGCCGCCACGCATATAAGTGGCGGGAATTTTAATTTGCGGCTTAAATTGACTCATGGTTATACGCCTTCCGCTTCGAGGAAGTCTTGAGCGAAGCGCTGCAGTACACCACCTGCAGAGTAAATAGACACTTCTTCAAAGGTATCTAATCGACAAGTCACAGGCACCTCTACACGCTCACCACTTTGACGGTTAATCACGAGTGTTAATGTAGCACCAGGTGCCGGTTCACCCTCAACGTCATAGGTTTCTGTGCCATCGAGCTGAAGCGTTTTTCGGGTCGTGCCCGCTTTAAACTCAAGCGGTAGTACACCCATACCGATTAAGTTAGTACGGTGAATACGCTCAAAGCCTTCCGCTGCGATAACTTCTACCCCAGCTAAACGCACACCTTTTGCAGCCCAGTCACGAGACGAACCTTGGCCGTAATCTGCGCCTGCAACGATGATCAGCGGCTGTTTACGCTCCATATAGGTTTCGATGGCTTCCCACATTCTGGTGACTTTGCCTTCAGGCTCAACACGCGCCAGTGAACCTTGTACTACTTCACCGTTTTCTACCACCATTTCGTTTAACAGTTTGGGGTTGGCGAATGTCGCACGCTGCGCCGTTAAGTGATCACCTCGGTGTGTCGCGTACGAGTTGAAATCTTCCTCTGGTAAGCCCATTTTGGCCAGATATTCACCCGCCGCACTGCTTGCTAAAATCGCATTCGATGGCGATAAATGGTCAGTCGTGATGTTGTCCCCTAAAATCGCTAATGGACGCATGCCTTTCATGGTACGCTCGCTCGCGAGTGCCCCTTCCCAATATGGAGGGCGACGAATATAGGTACTCGTTGGACGCCACTGATAAAGTGGGTCGTTGTCTTCACCATAGTCTACCGAGAGGTCAAACATTGGCTCATAAACGGCGCGGAACTGCTCTGGTTTTACGCTTTCTTTGATCACCGCATCGATTTCTTCATCGCTTGGCCAGATATCTTTAAGCGTGACTGGATTGCCCTCTTGGTCGCGACCTAAAACACCATTTTCAATATCAAAGCGCACGGTGCCTGCAATTGCATAAGCCACAACCAACGGTGGTGAAGCTAAGAAGGCTTGTTTTGCGTAAGGGTGAATTCGACCGTCAAAGTTACGGTTACCCGATAACACTGCCGTTGAGTATAAATCACGGTCAATCACTTCTTGTTGAATTTTCGGATCAAGTGCGCCACTCATGCCATTACAAGTCGTACAAGCAAAGGCAACAACACCAAAACCGAGCTGCTCAAGCTCAGGTAGGAGCTTTGCCTCTTCCATATAAGAACGTACCGCTTTTGACCCCGGTGCAAAAGACGTTTTCACCCAAGATTTACGAGCAAGGCCTAATTTATTGGCATTACGTGCTAGCAAGCCTGCGGCAACTACGTTGCGTGGGTTACTGGTATTCGTACAGCTGGTGATAGCAGCGATGATCACCGCGCCATCTGGCATCAAACCATCTTTTGGCGCTTCAATCTCTTTAACGATACCTTGATTAGCAAGGTCGTTAGTTGCAACGCGGCGATGCGGATTTGAAGGACCGGCAATATTACGCGTCACCGTCGACAAATCAAACTTAAGTACACGCTCGTACTGCACGTTTTGTAAAGAATCAGCCCAAAGCCCTGTCAGCTTAGCGTATTTTTCCACCAACTTGATTTGCTCGTCATCACGGCCTGTGAGCTTCAAATAATCAATGGTTTGCTCATCGATGTAGAACATGGCCGCGGTTGCGCCATACTCTGGTGTCATGTTTGAAATTGTCGCACGGTCACCTAAATTAAGGTCTTGCGTACCTTCACCAAAGAATTCTAAGTAGCTAGAAACGACGCGCTCTTTACGCAAAAACTCAGTGATCGCCAGTACGATATCCGTTGCGGTGATCCCTGGTTGGCGTTTGCCAATGATTTCAACACCAACAATATCCGGCAATCGCATGTAGGAAGCACGGCCAAGCATCACGCTTTCTGCTTCAAGGCCACCCACACCAACGGCAATAACACCAAGTGCATCAACGTGTGGCGTGTGGCTGTCGGTGCCAACAAGCGTATCAGGGAAGGCAACACCGTCGCGCGCTTGAATAACTGGCGACATTTTTTCTAAGTTGATTTGGTGCAAAATACCGTTGCCTGGCGGGATCACATCAACGTTTTTAAATGCCGTTTTGGTCCAGTTGATAAAATGAAAACGGTCGTCATTTCGACGGTCTTCAATCGCGCGGTTTTTCTCAAATGCATCTTCTTCATAACCGGCGTGCTCTACAGCCAAGCTGTGATCCACAATCAGTTGAGTCGGTACGACTGGATTGACTTTAGCCGGATCGCCGCCTTTTTCAGCGATAGCATCACGCAAACCCGCAAGGTCGACTAGCGCAGTTTGACCCAAAATATCATGGCAAACCACGCGAGCAGGAAACCACGGAAAGTCCAAATCGCGACGACGCTCGATAATTTGTTCAAGATAATCATTGAGTTTTTCAGGCTCAGCGCGGCGTACTAAGTTTTCAGCAAGGACGCGTGAGGTGTAAGGTAAAGTCTCGTAGCTACCTGGTTTGATGGCTTCTACCGCTTCTTTTGTATCGTAATAGCAAAGCTCAGAATCAGGTAAACGTTTACGGAATTGAGTATTCATAACAACTTCCAACAATCGGTGACGGAGAACAGGCGGCCATGGCGACCGCCAGAATAGATTCGAACAGTGTTCGATTAACGCTCAGATATGGCTGGAACTGGGCGTAGCTCCTCGCCAGTATATTCCGCCGATGGACGAATGATACGGTTATCTGCGCGCTGCTCCATAACGTGTGCAGCCCAACCTGTTAAGCGTGACATAACAAAGATTGGTGTGAACAATTTAGTCGGGATCTTCATGAAGTTATAAGCTGATGCATGGAAGAAATCGGCATTACAGAATAGTTTTTTCTCGCGCCACATGACTTCTTCACAGCGTACAGACACAGGGTAAAGTACCGTATCACCCACATCTACCGCTAGTTTTTCAGACCAACGTTTGATGATTTCGTTACGAGGGTCACACTCTGAATAGATAGCGTGGCCAAAGCCCATGATCTTTTCTTTACGCTCTAGCATGCCCATCATTTCTTGCTCTGCGTGATCCGCAGATTCAAAGCGCTCAATCATTTCCATTGCCGCTTCGTTTGCGCCACCGTGAAGTGGACCACGTAGAGAACCAATTGCACCAGTAATACATGAATGCATATCAGAAAGCGTTGAGGCACAAACACGCGCTGTAAAGGTCGACGCGTTAAACTCGTGCTCTGCATAAAGGATAAGTGATACGTGCATCACACGCTCATGTAGCTCACTTGGTTTTTCGCCGTGCAATAAGTGTAAGAAGTGTGCACCGATTGAGTCGTCATCCGTCTCCACATCAATACGAACGCCATCATGGCTAAAGCGATACCAGTAACAAATAATGCTTGGGAAGCTTGCTAGCATGCGATCGGTTACTTTACCTTGCTCATCAAAGCTTGCTTCACCTTCAAGGTTGCCAAGCATTGAACAACCCGTACGTAATACGTCCATTGGGTGTGCGTCAGCAGGAATACGTTCTAATACTTCTTTTAATGCCTGCGGCAAACCGCGCATTGCTTTTAGCTCGCTTTTATAAGCGTCTAGTTCAGCTTGATTTGGTAAATTACCTTTAAGGATAAGGTGAGCCACCTCTTCAAACTGACAATTTTCAGCTAGATCCTTTACATCGTAGCCACGATAAGTCAAACCTGAGCCCGACTTACCTACCGTTGATAGTGCTGTTTTTCCTGCTACTTGACCACGAAGGCCCGCGCCACTTAGTACTTTAGCCATATTATTGTCTCCTGAATTTTTTACCTGCTGGGTATTGATATTTTGTGCTGCTGAGCAACCCTCAACAGCTTTAATTTTTACTTATTTTTACCTTCGGCGAATAATGCATCGAGCTTTTGCTCATAATCGTGATAGCCAAGGTAATCATACAAATCCATTCGGGTTTGCATGGTATCGAGTACCGCTTTCTGGTCCCCATTTTCTAAAATAGACTGATACACCAGCTCCGCCGCTTTGTTCATCGCTCTGAACGCACTCAATGGGTATAGCACCATATCTACGCCCCACTCACCCAGCTCAGCTTTGTTCCAAAGTTCTGTCTTACCAAACTCAGTGATATTCGCTAGGATGGGCACATCAAGTGCTTCGCTGAATGCGCGATAGTGTTCTTCAGTTTGTACCGCTTCTGCAAAAATGCCATCAGCGCCTGCTGCAACATAAGCTTTTGCACGTTCAATTGCCGCTTCTAGCCCTTCTTGTGCAAACGAATCTGTTCTTGCCATAATGAAAAAGTCAGGATCGGTGCGCGCATCAACTGCTGCTTTAATACGGTCAACCATTTCTTCTGTCGACACAATTTCTTTATTTGGACGGTGACCACAACGCTTTTGCGCTACTTGATCTTCCATATGTACCGCAGCGGCACCTGCTTTTTCCATATCTCGGATGGTTTTTGCGATATTGAAAGCGCCGCCCCATCCAGTATCAATGTCGACCATTAAAGGTAGATCACAAGCCGAGGTAATGCGACTTACATCTGCAATTACATCATTTAGAGATGTCATTCCTAAGTCAGGTAAACCATAAGATGCATTAGCAACGCCACCACCAGAAAGATAGATAGCTTGATGACCGATTTTCTTTGCCATCATAGCGCTATATGCGTTGATAGTGCCGACGATTTGAAGCGGTTTATTGGCTTTTAATGCTTCACGAAATTTTTTTCCTGCGCTCATGATGATGCTCTCTCTTAAAAGTGTGATTGATTGCTTGCTAACTTGGTTGCGATATTATTTTTAGAATATTGAATATGTCGACGCATCAGTATTTCTGCCAGTTCTGGGTCGCGGTTACTGATCGCACGGACGATATGTTTATGCTCGTCAAATGCCGTAGTGACGCGGGGGCCGGCCATCCCTAACTGCACGCGATACATACGTACCAAGTGGTACAGTCCATTGACTAGCATTGAGATAAGGCTCGCATTTTTACTGCCAAGAATAATGCGGTAATGAAAATCGAGATCACCCGCTTCTTGATAATAAGAATGTTGGTTTTTGACTTCATCGAATTGACTCGACAACAAACCTTCTAAGTCTTGAATTTCACTGTCAGTCATGTGCTGCGCTGCAAGCCTTGCCGCCATCCCTTCTAGTGCTTCACGGATCTGATAAAGCTCCATTAACCCTTCCGGTGTGAGAGTAACAACCCGCGCCCCTACATTGGCTTTACGTTCAACTAAGTGACATGACTCCAAGCGATTAATTGCCTCGCGAACAACCGCTCTGCTGACCTCATACTTTGTCGACAATTCCATTTCGCTGAGCTTAGAACCTGCCGCTATTTCCCCTTCTACAATTTCCTTACGCATACGAAAGAATGCTTTATCAGAAGAAGTAACCGCTTGCTCGTCAAAAAAGCTCATCATTAGTTAGCCAGTCTTAGTAATTTAAGTTGTAGACAATATAGTGCTGGTTGACGCGCACGTCAACCAGCCTCGCCGCAAATTGTCGACAATTCTAAATATAAGCAGTATTCACCATATTTATAGCTTGTGACAAATAATCAGTCTGGTGTATTTATCTCGATACGGTATCAGGAAAGGATTAATTGCACCGCTTAAAAATCATGCATATTATGAAGATACCTTTACTTTAGCCTGAAGATTACGATGCGGTGTTTTCAAATAGTAATACTTTCCCTGCTGCTAATAAGCGGCTTAGCGCAGGCGAAGATCTATACCGTACTGGTCTATCACGGTGCTAATCCTCCTTACTATTTTGAAGAACAGGGAAAACCCAAAGGTATTTTTGTCGACATTTTTCAAGAGTTGGCAAAACTGACTTCATACCAATTTGAGTTTATGCCGCTCTCTGTCGCCAGAGGACAGCGCTATTTCGACCAAGGTAAAATAGATATTGAACCTGGGATCAATAAAGTATGGCGGGCCGAGGCAGACGTTCCGGGGATTTACAGCATCGACTATGCCTTCTCAACCGAAGTACTGCTTGGGTATCAATCTCGCTGTGTAGGCAAGCATAGGCCTGACCAGTTTTACGGCGCATTGGTCGGCAAAGTAAGAGGATATCGTTACGATAATTTTGAAGCGCACTTGGGCGAAGACAAGATCGTAGTTTATGAAAATGTATCGGAGAAAGAACTGCTCGCACAGCTTGAACATGAGCGTTTAGACTACATCATGATTGGCTCGGTGACAGCAGACTACTATATTTCACAACAACCAAAGTATCGCAAATTTCAGTCTTGCTATGAAATAAGCCGATTACCCGTACATATGCGCTTGCAGCCTCATCTAACTGAGCTACAAACGGAAATAAATATCGCCTTGCGACGAATGGTTAATGACGGAAAAATAAAATCCATCTATGCTAAATATAGATTAACGCATTAATGTGTGGAGTTGTTTGGTAATGACGAATGCTGTTGTTGGACGTCTACTACTGTTTATTTTACTGATTAGCCCGTTGCCCTTATGGGCGAAATTACAGGTTGTTACGGAACTTTCTCCACCCAATCAAACCATAGAAAACCACCAAGTTGCAGGCTCAAGTACCGATCTGGTCAAAGCGATTTTAAAAGCGGCTGAACTTGAGGGACAGTTTTCTATTTACCCTTGGGCTAGAGCTTTTAAATTAGCGCAGCATGACAAACATACCTTAATTTATAGCATCGCAAAGACCCCCGCGAGAGAAGACAGCTTTCATTGGATTGGCCCCGTTGCTGTGTTTCATTTAGGGTTTGTTACCAATCGCTATCGTGAGGACATAAAAATTCAATCACTTGAGGATGCCAGGCAATACAAAATAGCGGTTCAGCGTGGTGATATCGCCGAAGGCACACTTAAAGCACTCGGGTTTAACTTTGTTCAAACCAGCGACATCGAAAAGTCATATGAATTACTCGTCACAAACCGTGTTGATTTAGTGATTGATGACCCGCGTTATATCAAAACCATGGCCTCGGAGCTTAACCTTCCAGCCGACCACTTTACCTTTTTATACGATGTGGAAGCACTCTCGGTCAAAGGTTACCTTGCAACGAACAACCAGCTTCCGTTAGCGATCGTTGAGAGACTACGTAGTGCATTTACTAAGATAAGTAAAACAGAAGCTTACCGACGCGTTTTAGAGCTGTAGCTAAACCCAATTGCTTTAGTTCAAAATACTCTCACGTATCTTGATTTGTGTAGGTAGCAATTAACCGTCGATGCTTTTCACAAAACCAATACCAAGCAAGTAGCTCATTTTATAAAAAAGAGATAACATTTCAGCCTAAACCTGCCGATTACAGTAACGATTAGAAAGGAAAAACAGTGATTGAACGAATTGACACCAAACAACGAATGAGCCGTATTGTAAAACACAATGGTACTGTTTATTTATGTGGCCAAGTGTGTAAAGACGCAGAACAAGGAATTAAGGAACAAACTGAAACCATGCTTGAGAAAGTTGATGAGCTACTTATTCAAGCAGGCAGCGACCGCAAACACATTCTTTCTGCGACAATTTATATTAAAGACATGAAATATTTTGCAGAAATGAACGAGGTATGGGATGCATGGGTGCCTGAAGGTTATGCACCAGCTCGCGCTTGCGTAGAAGCGAGCATGGCCCGTGATGCATTGCTTGTTGAGATTTCGGTGGTTGCTGCAGAAATCTAGTCTAAAAAAATATAAGCCTAGTTTAAACAAGGCTGACTGTTAATCTGTCAGATTTGGTTTTTAGATATTGATCAAATTTGACAGCCGTATTTGACGCAGCAGTGTCAGGTGGTAATGATACCACCTAAAGTAGTGTCCGGATTTATTGAACCACAACAGATCCGCTCTATTAAAAAGCATATGGAGATTGATAAGCTCGCTTTATCGGATTAACTTTAATAAAAAAGCGTTGTCGTCTGATATTGAGCTAAGGTGAACAGTAAGCTCACCTTAAACTTCAATCTGCCAACATGGTTTCGTGCGCTTTGTTTATTTCAGATTCAAGTGCACTGTCTAGCATATTACTACGCATAGCAACCAGTTTTAAGAAAGCGGTTTTGTCGCTTTTGGTTAATGATCGAGTAAGTGGAATTTTGGCTTTCAATGGATCAACTGGTCTACCATTAATGTGAAGTTCAAAATGCAGATGAGGACCAGTTGAACGACCTGTGTTGCCTGAAAGCGCAATTATCTGTCCACGCTTTATAGACTGACCTTTATGGACATTGATCTTGTATAAATGCAAATATCTCGTCTTATACTTACTACTGTGTCTAATATCTATATATTTACCAGCAAATTTATGATTGCCTACTCTTGTTACAATACCATCGCCAGTGGAAACTATTTTAGTACCTGTAGGCGTGGCAAAGTCTACTCCGTTGTGAGGCCTAATACGACCTGTAACAGGGTGTTTTCTTCTGGGGTTAAAATGAGAGCTTACCCTGTACGATTTTTGTAAAGGCAACCTTCTAAATGCTCTTGTTAAACTATGGCCCTGCTTGTCGTAAAAACGCCCATCATCAAATAAAAAAGCTGTGTATTCATTGGTCTTTTGTTGAAATCTGGCACTAACTATGTGGGCTTGTCCAGTAGGTTTTCCATCAACAAACTGCTCATTTCTGATTACTTGAAACTTATCGCCTTTTCGAATAGCGCGAGCAAAATTGAGCTGTTCCTTAAATATTTTAGTCACTACGGCTGCATCTGCTTCAGTTAATCCAGCTTTTTGCGCCGAGAGATAAAAACTACCATTTATTTCACCACTAATGAGTTTAGTGCGCCATTCGCCATCTTGAATTAATGTTTCATACTCTATGCCACCATCTTCAGCACGACGATAAATTACACGATGACCAGCATGAACGAATAACTCTAACTCCTGCAATTCATGACTTTTAGTAAGGTATTTAAAAATAAGCACATTATTTGGCTTGAGTGTCTCTAGTGCCAATATAGATTCATCAGCACTAAGCACCTCATAAAGTGTTTGTTGTGAAATGTTTAAGCGCTCAAATAGAGTGCTCAGTGTATCACCTTTAGTAATGACCACTTCGGTCTTTTGATATTTGGGTTCAGGGCTTACTTTCAATGGAGCTGAAATATCCTGCTCGCTAAGATCAGAAACTTTATCTGTAATCAAGTTGGGTTTGGCCGCTATAACTTCATTAATATCTATTCGCTTATCTGAGACTAAGTGGCTTTTCGAAGACTCTAAACTGATCAACCAAGTAAGCGTAATAGTCGAAACGACAATTGCTACTAAGTGTTTTCTTGGCAATTTGAGTAATAGCCCAAAAAAGATAAATTGAGTTTTTTCCATTAAATCATTTATTTATATCAGAAGAACAGTTGCTTTTTAGAAAATAGCACAGCTCAACCAGTCTAATTGGTTAGCTTAAGAAAATAGCCGATGTTCTAGATTACATGTGTTATGTTATAATGCAACAATTACTTGGGAGGTTAACATGCAAGATATAAATAAAGTGTATGGTTCTTTATCAATACAAGAGATAAAAGCGGCACCTCAGTCAGATTATATGAATGAACAACAGTGCACATTCTTTCGAAATTACTTGATTGAACTTCATGATATAACGCGAGAACACATTAGAGATGCTAAGGCGCAACTAGCTAATCGTCCTGAGCTGGCCGACATCAGTGATAGGGCATCTTGGGAAGAAGAATGTGCCATTCTGATGCGGATTGTAGATAGAGAGCAGCGGTTACTTCCTAAGATCCAAGACTCTTTAGAACGCATTAGATTGGGAGAGTACGGCTATTGCCAAGAAAGTGGCGAGCCAATTGGTATAGAGAGACTCTTAGCTAGACCTACAGCAGAATATTGTGCAGATGTAAAACAAACAAAAGAACTTACAGAGCATGCTTATGCAAAGATTCGAGAAGAATCTTAACCTACTAAAACACTTGTAACTTGGGGCGAAATTACAATGTTAAACTCAACAAACTTATTACCTGTAACTGTTTTATCAGGATTCCTTGGTGCAGGTAAAACAACTTTACTCAATTACATCTTAAACAATCGTGACGGTTTACGAGTCGCTGTGATAGTGAATGATATGAGTGAAATCAACATTGATGTGGCAACGGTACAAAACGAAGTCAGCCTTAACCGAGCTGAAGAGAAACTCGTTGAAATGAGCAATGGGTGTATCTGTTGTACCCTTCGAGAGGATTTGCTTGAGGAAGTTACTCGTTTAGCTAAATCTGAAAAGTATGATTATCTTGTTATCGAGTCAACTGGTATTTCGGAGCCATTACCTGTTGCCGAAACGTTTACCTTCGAGGACGAAGATGGCATTAGCTTATCGAACGTCGCCAAGTTAGATACCATGGTTACGGTTGTCGATGCTGTTAATTTTTTAAAGGACTATAATCAGGCGAAGTCCTTGCTGGAAGTTGGTGAAAGTCTTGGTGAGGAAGACGAACGAAGTGTTGCTGACCTACTGATTGAACAGGTAGAGTTTGCAGATAGACTCGTGATCAGTAAAACAGATTTAGTGAGTGCTGAAGAGCTCAAACAACTACAAAGTATTCTAAGGAGTTTGAATACAGAGGCAACACAAATCCCAATAACGCATGGCCAAATTCCATTAAAGCAAATTTTAAATACCAACAGTTTTAGCTTTGAAAAAGCGCAGCAAGCTCCCGGCTGGCTTAAAGAAATGCGTGGTGAACATATGCCTGAAACAGAAGAGTTCGGTATAACTAGTTTTAGCTATTGTCGTAGGCGCCCATTTCACCCGAAGCGTTTCTATGATTTTTTACATGCGAACGATAAAGCTGGTAAGCTACTGCGCTCTAAAGGTTTTTTTTGGTTAGCAACTCGACCCAACTTTGCTGGTAGTTGGAGCCAAGCAGGCGGCATCGCCAGATATGGTCAGGCAGGCTTATTCTGGTTTGCGGTACCTCGTGAAGAGTGGCCTGAAGATCCTGCATATGTTTCTGCGATTGAAGCGCAGTGGGCTGAACCTTATGGCGATAGACGCCAAGAGTTGGTTTTCATTGGTCAAGGTTTAGATAAAGGCGAATTAATTAATAAACTAGATGAATGCTTATTGACCGATGAGGAGTTGCAATTAGGCGTAGATATTTGGAAATCCTTACCCGATCCTTTTCCTGCTTGGATGGAATAAACTATTAAGTGAACTAGCTCAATCATGAGCTAGTTCAACTAAATTTTAAGTTATTCAATATTTGTTTAAAAATACAGCTTGCCCTGTTTTTATGTGTAGATGTGACACCTACCACTAATTTGCACCTTCCAAAGATACCGCCTAAGCTTTAATTCTGCAGAGGAAACTAGCTATGGCAACTACCCGTAAAAGACAAATCAGTTTAATAGAAGTGGAGCAACTTCAAAACTCCATAACCTCTGAACACTTATCCACTTAAGTATTTGCTTTTTTCACAAATTTCGCCGTAACCATCATTTCACCTACGCCATCAACCTTGCAGTCAAGTTCGTGGTCTTTTTTATCCAGCACACGCCTTACCAAAGCCTTGGTGCCAATCTTAATGACTTGTGAGCTGCCTTTAATCTTAAGATCTTTAATCACAGTGACTTTATCGCCATCAGCTAATAGTGTGCCGTTGGCATCTTTTACTTGAATGTCGTCCTCGGTAGCAGTCGCGTTAGGATCCCATTCGTAAGCACATTCAGGGCATATTAGCTGACTTTGATCTTGATAAACATATTCAGAATTGCACTTGGGGCAAGCAGGTAAAGACATAATTAACTGTATCACTTTTTAGGCTGTGTATCATGGACATATGATACTGTAAAAGTGACTGGAGCGTCCTCTATATTCTTCTTTAAATCGCTATTGAATTAAAAGTAGATACCCAAAATGTTGCGGCACGACAATTGCTTAGTTATTAATCTATATTTCATCATATAAAGGATTACCTATGCTTGTTAGTCAAACTCAAGGGGTTGGCTCACCAACAATTTATAGCAGCCAGAGCCAGAATCAACCAAAAGAGGCTGAAGCAGTACAGAAAGACACTCAAGTCTCCATTAGCCAAACCGCAAACAATGCCAAACATAATTGGCAAACTATTGCCTCTAAATACAACGTTCACAATATTTCAGCGGCAGAAGCACGAACTATGTCCCGAGAACTATTCGAAGGAGGATTTATTGATTCAGGCCAAATGATGGCTATCGGCGCGCCAATATCAATAACTGAAAATCCTCACGAAAAAATCAATTTACTTGGTGATATGAAGCGTACATTTGAAATCTCAGCAGCTAGCGGCAGGCTCAATAAAACATCGCGAGAGATTTATGCTTCGGCGATCAATACGCTTGAACATCTCGCCAAGACACACAGAAATACAATGCTAATTTGAGGGGTTAATCTGTCTAGCCGCGCTATACAAGCTTGTTCATTATTCACTCAACCCGAGGGAGCAAATAGCAAAATTTTAGGCACAAAAAAAGCAAGCCTTAGCTTGCTTTTTCTTCATCAATTAAGCGATTAAAGCTTAACGATGTTCTCAGCTTGAGGACCTTTCTGGCCGTCAGTAACTGTGAATTCTACTCTCTCGCCTTCAGCAAGTGTACGGAAACCGTCACCTTTGATTGCGCTGAAGTGTGCGAACACGTCAGGGCCATTTTCTTGAGCGATGAAACCAAAACCTTTAGACTCGTTAAACCACTTAACGGTACCTGTAAGAGTGTTAGACATAATACTAATCCTGATATAAAAACAAAAACCAATGCTGCGCATTGATGAGCTATGCCCATGTGGGCGCATAGACCTAAATTTGTAGAGTGGATAAAACTTCAGGACGGTACTACTACAAGCAAACACTTATACAACAACGTAATGGAGATTTTAAAACACTGACTCAAATTCTGTCTATGAACATCATATAGGGATTCCGCCCTAAGTCAATGTATTTTTAATCATCAATATGACTTGCTAATGACAAATATCAATATTTTTTTCACGGCTTTTTCAACACCCTATTTTTTAAACACATTATTCCCCTAACCCTGTGTAAATAATAGAGATTGCAATAAAATATTCATAAAGCTAGAGAGGCTTTTTTGACTCTAATTCCCGAATTAATTGCACCACTTGCTCGACAACCACTTGCGGGGCATTCATAGGTACCGTGTGGTCACTCCCCTTGGCTATAATTAGCTCAGAATCACAATGTGATGCCAACGCTTCTTGTCCTTCTCGCCATGCTTTAACATCGCGCTGAGTTGGATCAAATGGTCTTTGGGCAACGATAACACGACACGGTATATGATCAGGTGCTTGATGCGCCCGAACACTCGCAACGGTTTCACTTAGCGCTTGAGTTTCCCGGCGCAGAGCTTCACCGAAGGTATTTTCTGGCAGAGTACTCAAGGGTTTTAGTAGCTTATCCTGCGCTAAGGCATGGGTTTTATCGATGAAGTAAACGGTCACAGGGTCAACATATAACAAGCCTGCAACTTGATCTGGATAATAGGTGATGTAGTTTTGCATTACATAGTATGCGTATGAATGACCGACATAAATAAATGGCGGCCGAATATCAAGCGTTCTCAACACTTCACGAAGATTACGATTATCCGTATCAATACTATAAGCTCTGCGGCTAAGCTCGCTTTTGCCATAACCTTCACGGTTATAGGCCACCAATGCATTGGGTACTTGCTGCGCGAGACCCATCATTACTGGTGTCCAATAAATGGCAGGCGCTGCAGAGCCACTTTCAAAAATAACGGCAGGTTCATTGCCCGCAACATGATAAACCTGCAAAGATACTTTGTTCGCAACCACGATGTGCTCTTGAATATCGCGTTCAAGCGCAATCTGTGCATAAGCACTATTAACGAACAACAACCCCAATAAAGTTAGCGTGCGATACATATCGTTTCCTTGATATCTATAGTTCGACTCTAAAGTTAGCAGCTAGATGCACCATAAGCTAATGACATTTTTGCTGCATCTCCCCTTTATTTAAACAAAGTAAAAGCGGCGCTTAAAACTCAAATTCCAATGCGAGTCTAAAGCTATGATCTTTGCCGGATTGGCTGATCTCCGAAATAAAACCCGCTTCCCATTTCAGCTGTTTTTGACCTTCGAATCGATGCAATCCGATAAAACCCGGACCAACACCAAAAAAGTCTTCTCCGACATAGACTTCAATTGCGGGCTGAAAAGCACTATACAAGCGGTAGCGCAGTTGCGCTCTAAACTCAGATTCCCATTCATCCTCAATGTCCTTACCCCACTCCCTCACCAAAAATGCATTCATGGTAAGGCTCGTGCGGCCAAATTCCTTCTCAAATAAAAACCCTGCGGTAGCTTCATAGGCATCGAATTTATGGCGTTTTTCAAGCTCGAACAACATGCCTATATCCGCCCAGTAGCGCCCTTGCTCTACAAATTGCCACCGCGACTCTAGCTCGTAAGCTGCCAAGTCAAAATTGCCCTCATCGTCACGCTCACCTATTGCGTAACCTTCGATGGTCATTGTCTCGGTGAGGCTCCAACCAAGTCCTAAACGCTGTGCCAACACATTCCCTTGCTCGGTTTGGCGAGATAGTAGTCGCCACTCCAACTCACGTTCAAGCGGTAAAACGTATGGATGATAAACTTTGTCCACCACCATACCATCCGCTTTTGCACTAAACGCTACAATCCCAAAGAAACTCACCAGCAGCGCGAGTAAAACATTATTTCGCATGCGCTGTTCTCCAATATGTACATCCCAAGAACGTAATCAACGCGCCTCCAAACCCTGCAAGCGTCGCAGCATTTGGTGTTGCTTCATACCCCACTAATACTCTTAGCACTCGACCAACAACACTGTGTTCGTCCACAATTTGTCGCAAGTCAATTTCAAGTCTGGCGGCACTAATTAAGTCCACTTGAAGCGCCAAGTCCAATGCAATCGACACCTTACTCGCACCGTGTAAAGCCAATAACAATAGCAACAACCAAGGTAAGTGCTTACTCTTCAACCAATCAAGGAAAAAGAAGAGTAGAATAGAAAAGCTCAAACAGATCCCCACACCGAGCGAGGTGCCAATAGCGAGGGTTTGACCATCCGCTGGCTTTGAGTAAGAGAACGCAAAGCTTGCCAAATGGTGCAAATACAGTACCACGGCTAATCCAAAGGCCAAGGCAGCAAGTGCCGTACGTCCGGTGCGTTTTGTTGCAATCATTAAGCAAAATAAACTGAGTAGCAGTCCTATTTGCAATAACTCGAACCCGCGATAATCAAAACTCGAGGCTATTTCTCCACCCAAAAACCATATGCCAAAACAGCCGACTAGCCCCGCACTCAACGCGATGAGTGTCGTTTTAAGTGGTAAAGCAGCATTGGTACATTGTGCTAATAGTACCCAAAGTACAGTTACTGGTAATAATTGGTTCACGCTCACCACCACCGCATTAAGAAGCATTGTTTGGCTCCTTCACGATAACGATACCTTGTGCTGTATTTGGTGAAAATTCACCAAAAAAACTATATTCACCGGGTGCTAGCGGGCCGATATAAATCACACTTTTACGGTTCGGAAAGAGCACTTTTTCACGATTAAGATCAAAACTGTCAAACTCTTCAACCTGAGGGTCTTGATTTTCGATGATGAGCTTTACTTTACGATTTGCAGGAACCTCAACTTGTGCAGGTGTAAACAAATGATTTTTAAGAATAATGGTATAACTTTCTTCCGCCCACAAGGCGAAACTACAGGTCGCCAAAGGCAAACCAAGCGCGAAAGACAGCGAAGAGACCTTAGTCCTTAGCATCCAGCCCCCTCGGTAAATTTACACAAACTCTAAGCCCGCCTAAATGACTACGAGCAAAAGAGATATCTGCATGGTAAATTGCAATTATATGATTGACTATCGCCATTCCTAAACCTGCCCCTTTTTCCCCTGAAGGGTGTTTATCTCCACCAACGCGATAAAATCTGTCAAAAATTCGTTCTATTTCCGCATCCGACATACCACAACCCGAATCATCGATTTGCCATACAACCCGCTGCGCATGCTGCTGAATTTTTACTTCTATGTCACCTTCAATTGGCGTGTATTTAATAGCATTACCAATTAGATTAGAAAATAATATGGTTAATGTGAACTCACAGCCCTCTATGGTCGCTTCTGACGCTTCTAAGCTGATATTTTGTGATTTTTGTTCAATTCTCGGGTAACAGTTAGCAATCAAGTCTTGAGTTAATGCCACTAAGTCTTGCTGCGCAAATTGCTTATGCCACAGTTCCGGCTCTGTACGCGCTAACGTCAGCATTTGTTCAACCACATGGTTTAGCTGCTCAAGCCCTTTTGACATAGCAGTGGCACTGGGATGCTTAGTATCGTGCGTTAAATTATGCAGATGAATTTTTAAGCTTGCGATCGGCGTTTTTAACTCATGAGCGGCATCGGAAGCAAAATAACGCTCTTTGAGATACGCAACCTCAACCTTTTGAAAGAGGTCATTTAGCGTCGCGATAACGATTGCCACTTCTGCTTTGTCGCTTTGCACTTCCAACTGTGTAAAGTCTTTGGGGTTACGTCGTTTAAGCTCTTTAGAAAGATCTCGTAAAGGCTTTAACGCCGTATAAATAATCCATGCAATAAACACCGCAAGAAACGGCATAATCACCACCAATGGCGTCATTGCGGAGACAATCATGCCTTCAGCAAGTGCAAAACGCTTTTGTACCGGCTCTGCTACCAGTATTTGCCTTTCGCCAAACGCTTCACTGAAGGTTCTGAGTCTAGTCGCCCCCACATTTTGGGTGCTAAACCCAGCATGATATTTAAGTTTGTTCTTGTACTTAACAAGTAGCTCACTGCCCGCAACAACTTGATTGTGTTCAAGCACTAAAAAGTAAAATGCGTTGTTACCCGCAGCACTGGGCAAGGTAGTCGCAGTAACTTGAGCATTAACGAGTGTTGCGATGGACTCTAAATGGCTGTCTAATTGTGCTTGTGCCATCGCCATGCTGGAATGATAACCCCGTAACAGGGCCATGGATGCAGTCAGCACCAAAGCTGACACTAAAATTAGGGTCAACTTTCTCGTTATTGAAGCACCTCCAAGCGAGCTTCTCGTGCCCACTAAGCCCCCTTGCCAACCACGTAGCCAATGCCACGCAGCGTTTTGATAAATCCGTCGGGCATTTTCTTGCGGAGGTGGTGAATATGCACCTCAATAGCATTAGAGCCCAAAGCTTCTCCCCAATCATAGAGCTTAGATTCTAACTGAGTTTTAGACAGCACACGGCCACTGTTTTCCATCAGCGCCTTGAGTAGCATATATTCTTTACGAGGTAATTCTTGAGCGCTACCACTTACAAGCACCTCGTGACTGGCAAGATCTAACACGACATCGTTGCAGCTCAAGGTGCTGCTCACTTGTTTGGTGAAGCGTCGACCAATCACCCGTAAACGCGCAAACAGTTCTTTTGGCTCAAACGGCTTAGCCAAATAGTCATCAGCCCCTAAATCCAGCCCTGCAATTTTATCATCAAGACTATTTCTCGCCGTTAGAATGAGCACAGTGGTTTGCGATTTGGTTTTTTTTAGCGCCCTGAGTACCGCTAAACCATCTCCGTCGGGTAGACCTAGGTCAAGCACCACCAGCTCAAATTCACCAGATTCAACAAAACTGATTGCTTGTCTTTGCGTCGACGCATGCTCAATGGCATACCCTTCTTTTTTGAGTGATGCGATGAGCCCCTGTGCCAGTAGCTCATCGTCCTCTACAAGTAATAGCCTCATTTATTCCTTCTTTTTAGCTTTTTTTCGACTTTAGCCAGTAGCTGTGCCACTTCTTCTTGACGGTATTCATCGGCTTTTTCTCTACCCGGACGGCTTGGCGCATTCTGCGCTTTTTTTAAGTGCGCAAGTGCGGCACTATAATCACGTTCGTCATATAAAAACTGTGCATAGAAATAGTTTACATCAATTCCTGCCGGATTGATCGCTAATGATTCTTGGAACAGCTTTTTCGCCTTTTTATCGCTGCCAAACCCAATTGGCCAGCCTGGGACCTGAGCATAGAGCGTGCCTAAACTAGTTAATGCAGAACCAGACAGTGCGTTTTTATCAAGTTCAATGGCTTTTTCGAATGAGGCTTTTGCATCTTTGGCAAGACCAAGCGCCCCTAAGCCACCTTTCGCTCCTGCAAAGCTCGACTGCACAATACCACGCCAGATGTAAGCTTCTGCGCGATCTGGATATTGTTCAACAAATGCCACGCACTGCTTAACCAGCTCTTCAAATGCTTTTTCTTGGGCATCGCCCTCAGTTTCATAATTTACCGTTGCCCATTTAGTTTGGACTTGGCTAAGATCATCGTCAAATGCAGCCCAAGCACCTTGACTGAATATCAGTATTGTTGCTGAAGCTAACAAGGTTTTTAGTGCGTTCATCGTAATGACTCCTTAGTGGAAAAAATGGTTTGGATGGTTTTCACTTTTTTGATTAATGCGTTATCAACGAGCTCTGGTAACAAGCCATTAAGTCTCGCAAAAAACCTTTCGGGAAAACCAATGGCAGCACGTTTGGTGTTGCTATGGAGCAATTTCATAAAGGCTTGTGCGACGACCTCTGGCGAGTCCATCTGATTGCCGAGTGCATGGTTTACAGCTGTCGCGCGGTCGTCATTCATTTCAGTTGTGGTTGCGCGTGGCGCGAGATATTTAACCGCTACTCGGTTATAGAGTTCCCGCGTCAGTGCCTCTGTAAAACCACGCAAACCGAACTTGCTTGCGCAATAACTGCTTTGATATGGAAAGCCGATAGAACCAAACGCTGAACCTAGGTTAACTATGGTGCCATGACTTGAGATCAGTTGTGGTAAGCAGGCTTGACTAACTAGCATGGGCGCTAATAAATTCGTCTCCATCTGCTTTTTTAAGTCAGTTGGTAAAATTTCAGCAAACCCAGCCATGGTATTAATGCCCGCGTTGTTGACGAGTAAGTCAACCCCACCCATAGTCGCCGCTTTTCTCGCGATTTGTGTCGCAGCGTCCTCAGCGGTGATATCCAAAGCAAGATAATCGTGCTCTCCGGATAACCCTGCTATCACCTGCTTTAATTTTTCGCTGTCTCGACCAATCAGCAAACAACGCCAATTATGCATGGCCAACTGTTTACTAATGGCCCGACCGATCCCCCGAGATCCCCCGGTGATAACGGCAAGTTTTGTTGCTTTCATCAACCTACCTCCGCAAATTCAACACCTGCAGGCACCGCTTCAATATTGCGGAATATGTCGCCGTACAAGCGATAAAACTGTTTAGCGCTGTGAATAATGATCGCTTGCTCTTTTTCACAGCTGATCTTGTTCATCAGCCCTGTAAAAAAGTCAATATGCTCAAAATCTAACGCGCCATGAGATGTTAAATAGGAAAATGCGCTACAAGGCAGACCAAGTTTCTTCGCAATTTGACGAGCTGCATCATCGGCAAGTGCGATGGAAGTGCCCTCAAGCACATTAACCATGCCAAAAAAGCTCAATGGATGTTTACGAGCGATACTGTCGTACGCATAAGACACCATCATTTCAGTTGCGAAGCTTGGCATGCTATGACGTATTACTTCTTTATCCACACCACAGGCGGCAATATCATTAAGGATCCACTCTTGGTGTCCCATTTCTTCTTCGATGTAATGCCCTATCGCTTCTCGCAACCATTCTTTACTGTCATCTAGTCTTGCGCCACACGCCATAAGGAGTGGTACTGTGTGCTTTACGTGATGAAACGCCTGCTGTAAAAATGAAACGTATTGGCCTTTGGTGATCTGACCATGAAAAACATCATGAATAATGGGTGCGCTTAGAAGATATTGGCGCGCTTGTTCCGTTTCGGATTGTAGGATTTGGTAAAAGTTACTCATTGTCGTTTTCCTTTTAAACCGAAGCTACGGGCTCTGCCGCTTCGTATTGATTCTGGGAGTAAAGCGCTGAAATTTGCTGCGCGAAATTAACTAAAATCACGTCGCGTTTAGGTCTCCCGTTCGCGGTAAGCATGCCGTTACCTACCGAAAAGGCTTCATCTACGCGCACATAACATTTTATTTGGGCGTAATCAGGGAGTTGCTGGTTGGCAAGCTCAATGGCGTTATCAATCACAGCAGCTGTTAGTTGTGTCGGGGTGTAAATAAGCGCCGTTAAAAATGGCTTGCCATCACCCACCACCACGCATTGCAGTAAAGGTACATAAGCAAGCAAAACGGACTCCGGCCACTCGGGAGAAATATTGCGTCCAAAGCTATTGATCAGAAGATTTTTTAGCCGACCTTCGATGACAAAATGCTGCTCACGCTTGGACACTCTATCGCCGGTTTTTAACCACGCATCTTGGGCTATCGCTTCGCCGCCTAAGTAACCTAAAAAGTTATTACCTTTGATCTCTAACTCATCTGCCACAATACGTGCCTGAATATGAGGCAGTAACTTACCAACGCTGCCATCTTGCTCACCAGTATTCAATGCAACAACAGACCCCGACTCGGAAAGCCCATACCCTTGAAACACAGGTAAGCCCAGCCGTTTAGCTTGCTGTAGCAGTTCAGTGTCAACTTTAGCGCCACCGACCGCAATAAAGCGTAAACTTGCAGGGGGTTGCCACCCTTGCTGTGCAGCGCTTATCAGGCAACGCAGCAGCTCAGGCACTAAAATTAAGCTATTTGGTTGTACTTCACTTATCTTTTGCAGCAACTTTTGTGGATATAGCAACTGGCTCCCCGAAAAGCCTAGCGACGCAAGTTCGGTTACCTCAACCATGCCACCACTGAGTAGCGGCGCATACACACCCGCGATGTTTTCTAGCAACACTGGTAGCGGCAATAAACATAAGTGCTTAGGCCGATTAAGTGCGATGGTTTCGCATAAACTGCTCGCCACAACAAGCTGGTTTTCAACCGACAGACATACGCCTTTTGGTGCGCCTGTTGAACCTGAGGTATAAGTGATCTTTTGCGTTTTAGGAAAATAGGCTCCCGTGCTTTCACACCTAGTTTGATATACATAGATTGCTTGACCATAGACATCTAACACCGAATATTCAGCGCTATTTTCAAGCTTGGTATCGCTGATCAACCAGTTTGCTTTTGACTGCTCAAGGGTGTGTTCAACTTGCGCTGTGGTAAAGAAATGAGGTACTGGAATAGACACTTTATTCGCTTGTAATAGTGCAAAATCTACCAATAACCAAGCGATAGAGTTGTCTAGAGAGACCGCAACACTCTCGCCACTCATCACAATAAAGCGCTCAGCCAATGCTTGCGTGTAAGACTTTACCTCAGCAAAAGTGAGACGAGTTTGCCCTTGTTGTAAAATCACATCTCTGTCTTGATGTGGCAGTTTTTTTAAGAAATCACACATATAAAAATGCCTCTTTTAAGCTCGCGATTTCGACCTCGAGTCCTTGTAGTAAGTGTTGATACATTTCAGTGTTTGTGATCACCTGCAGGGCTTGATGTAAATCGACCGAACAAACCATGGGAGCACATTGGTAATAGCTGCCATAATCTTTGGCTGAGGCGATAGTGCCGTGTGCCAAAGAAATCTTGTTAACCTCGACTTGGCATAACTTCATCAATGCACGCACTTGTTTGGTTGCCGTAAACACCAAGTAGCGGATATCACTCTCAAGCAGTGCTTGAGTCAGTACAATAAAGTGGCTTAACGTTGCCATTCGGCCTGTTGAGAACAAATTGCCAAGTTCTGCGATATGATTACGATCTGAAACCGTTGAGAGGCACTGCTCTACCGCACGATTAAGATACTGCTCCACAAATAATGCGTCTTTGGCTGCAAATCTAAGACCTAAAAAGCAATCGCTTTGGCGGTAGTTTAAATGGCTTAAAAGGGGATAATACTCATGAATGTCAGCGCCAAAAGCATGGGCAAAACCACTGTGGATAGCGTGCTCCAATTCAGCGCGCGCACCGCAAGTCTTGTTTGCCCATCTAAGACGACTTTGTGAGTTTGTTGCTTGTAGTGCTTCACCCATCGTTTTCACACCTTTCCTGTTCTGATGTAAAAACTTTAAAAAGCGAAAATTAAGAAAACCTTAAGTTTGAAAAAAAGAGAAAAAAATTTTTCTTGATACACATTCTACTTTTAAAACGCTTGCTTTCGGCTAATCACAAATACGGCAACGAGCGAAGCCAAAATAAACAGTGCAGCGAGTAAGAAGGTCAGTGAAAATGCCATATTAAGTTGTGCAGAGCTTGCCAAGGCCGCACTCTTGACCTGCAACAACAGGCTAAATACACCACCAAGTAATGAGGCTCCAGTCATTAACCCTAAGTTTTTACATAAATTAATGAGCCCTGATCCCATGCCCTTTTCTTTTTCGGCTACTGTCGTCATCACAAAGGTATGGTGAGCCGCTAGAAACAACTGCCTTCCGGGAGTTAACACAAATAACGCCACAACATAGCCATAAAGTCCAAATAATGAAGGTAGGATTGCAAAGCTAATTGTCCCAATAAGGATCATCAGCAAGCCCAAAAACATAGCAAACGCGATACCAAAATGATCAACCACCTCGCCTGATGGATAACCAGCGACAGCAGCAATACAAGGCCCGATAGATACAATAAGACCAACCGTGACCGGGCTCAGCCCTAACGCATAAGTGAGATAAAAAGGTCCGACAACTAATGTCGACATCGCGATGGCGTCAACTATAAAGCTCACGATTAATGAGGTATTGCGTAGCTTGTGTTTCAGAAAAGCCAAACTCACAAGTGGAAATTGAGCACGCTTTTGGCTTTTTACAAAACAGTAGATAAAAGCCACAGAAAAGAAGAAAAATACGCTATGCAAGACAAGGCTAAACGAACTACTCGATGGCATAGCCAACACATAAAATAGGCATGACGCCGACAGCCACACACTTCCAATAACATCAAAACGCTGCGGCTCAGGTGGATTTGCGACATCATCAGGCAGAAATCTTGCTATTAAAAAGTAAGCTGCACCACCAAGCAATATCATCAACCAAAAAGTGAACTGCCATGATAACCACTCTAGCATTGCGCCACTTAGCAGTGGCCCCAGTGCAGTGCCAATCGCAGCGGTAGTACCGAGTAGCCCCATTGCAAGTCCAACTTTACGCTTTGGCATCACAACGCTTGCCAGTGCAAATACTTGAGATAATAACAGCGCAGCGCCAATGCCTTGGAACAGCCTAGCAGCAATCAGCATCCAAAGATTTACGCTCAGTCCAGCGACAATGGAACCCACACAAAAGACGCAAATCCCAATGCGCAGCGCCCTTTTTCGGCCAACACTATCTCCAACAGCGCCAGCACCAAGAATAAACGCGGTAAGCGAAAGCAAATATGCCACAACGACCCAATTCACCAATGCCTGCCCCACGCCAAACTCCTCAGCAAGTGTTGGCAACAAGACATTGATACTACTCATGCCAAGCGTAGGCAAAATGAGTACCACAGCCAAGCTGAACAACACCCGCTTTTGTCCGGCCCCCAGAGCAATTTTATCCTCTGTATTTACCGTATCTTCTAACATGCGTTACCACTCCTACCATTGCGCCATGCTAATAAGTGGTGACTGTACTACTTCAAGTAAACTTGAGGTCAAGAGTGTGGTTGGGTTTGAAGCTTGATTGGCTTAACTGGATTAGCAGCAAAGCCTTAGATAGTTTTAGCGAATCGAAAGCCAGTAACTTAATGTGCTGAGCAGCAGTGATTGGACCTCCGCCACAGCACTTTTATTATTAGCTCCCTAAAACCTTGTCGCTATGTTATTTATCACATTTTGAAACTGTGATTGTTGTCCAACAACCTCTATTTTATGAATTACTTGCGCTTCAAGAACAAACGCTATCCCGTGTGTTTCCTCTTTGTTGTAACTACTAAATATCGTAATTTCTTGAATAGATTTTTGTTGGACATTCTGTATTTGATAGGTGCTTGCGATCTCTTCTGAAAGTACCTGGAGCCAAGCAGGCAAGTTCATTCTTGAATCAACCTCAAACAAACTCCGTATAAATTGATGTTCATGCCCAGATAAATCAACAGCAGGTACAAACTTTTGCGGATCTAACGTTTCGTGAAGTAATTTACTGTCTTTAAACGCTAACACTAACGTTTCAGACACATGCGAAATAGTGATAGGTGAGTCAACCTTTAACTTGACGACCTTCGATAAGATAAGCTCTTGAGCGCTAACCTGCATGCCCCAAAGCAATAGAAAAGTTGCAAATATCATCCTTATCATGCGTTGTTCCTTTCAATTTATTTTATGTGATTGCCGCAAAGCAGTTTAGCTTTCAGACATCTCCTTGCAAGCAACTCGCTTTTGATTGCATAAACGGCAAATAGCCTAGCCTAGAGCAAGTAAATTAACTTTACCTTAGTGCTGTTACCTCACAAACTTGATTGCACCAGTCACATTTCTTATCAATCATGTTTCCGAACTAATTTGCAATATTTTTGGCGTCATAGCATGACAATAACCATTTGTTTTTATTTATTTTAATTTGGTGAGCGTGCAGATATTTTTGAGGGAGCGAGCATCGTATGAAAATAGGTACATTCATTGATGCATTGAAAAGAAAGTTTCAGTATGATGATTTATTGGCCACTTTGGAAATAATAATAAATAAGGAATAATGATGAAATACCTTGCCATTTTTTTGCTCATGTTTGCCTCTTTTCAGAACCATGCGGTTGTCAAAAGACATGATGTTGACCCTGACTTGTATAAGGTTAACAGCATTCCGCAGTTTTATGTTGATATGCCATTTCAAGGCGGTTCGGTGTTAATCGATAAGCATTGGTTATTGGCACCAGCTCACGTCATTTATACGTTTATGTATGACTACCAAGACAAACCTATCATGGTACATGGCGTTGAAAATCAAATCGCACAAATCATTATTCACCCGGATTACAAAAAGGTAGAAGGTGATTGGAGTGAAGGCGACCCGGCACCGCTTATGGAGCAGCTAAATAACGCCAAAGACATTGCGTTAATTCGCTTAAGTAAGCCTGTGACACACATTCAACCCATCGCTATATATGAGGGAAATGAAGAGTTAGGCATGGAAATAACCGGGTTTGGTCGCGGCGCTATCGGAACGGGAATAACGGGTGAAGAGCACGACTCTGAGGGACCAAGTCTAACTACCTATGCATGGTATCAAGTCACCAAATTTTTCTCAGATTGGGCTTTCACTCAAGACGACTATCAAATGCATGTTTACAACAACGTGATCACAGAAGCAAAAGCACACTGGCTCAGATTTACCTTCGAACAAGGAGCCGATGCGCTACCGTTAGAAGGCACTATAGGCTCAGGAGATAGCGGCGGCGCAGCAATCATTTATCAAGGCTCAACTCCGGTATTGGTTGGATTAGCTGCATGGAGAGAAATTGAAGGCGATTTGGAAAATTATACTTTAGGAAAATACGGTTCAACCGCAGTATTAACGCGTGTATCTTATTACCAAGATTGGATAAATAAGCATATCAATAAAGGCCAGTAGCAGGTAAAGCGCGTCTAAAAAGCAAACCATAAGGCGGTTGCTAAATTTACGAAGGTAATAAGGTATGTTGATCGTTGTGATAAAACAGCCACTGCGACTAAAAGCTTACAGGAATGGTTTGCCAAGTAGTGACAAGTCTTTGTTAAATTTAAGCTTGTCTCTGCTTCCCTTTGAGCTTTAATAAACAATAGCAAGCTAAATGATAGGCTCTTTGGCGTCATTGTATTGTAGTTTATCATTTACAGCCTCATTCTGCTCCAATACATCATGTCTAAAGTACCTAGCCGACAGCACTTTTCTATTGGCAACACCCAGCTTGTCGTAAATGTTTCCACAATGAAACTTCACGGTATTTGATGAAACATGCAGCTCAAATGCAATGTCTTTATAGGACTTCCCTGATAATAAAAGTAGTAATACATCACGCTCTCGGCTTGATAATTTAGAAAAACAGCAAGACACACCCACCTCCTTGATCACATAAAAATTACCTTTAAACTCAACATTAACATTCAAATACTTTCATCTCAATAAAAACAACCTTCATTTACTTTCATATTGATAGCAGCTGTTATCTGAAGCGGTATACATCAAACAATTTTCGGCGCAACAGCATCACTCGCAACTCCTCAGCAGCTATAACCATTTGGCAAAAGTTGGTCGCCTCAAAACTACCCACTTAGATAGTTTCATTTAACTTACGTACTGATAAATTAAAAGTTCAGCATTAAGGTACAAAAGTAAACATTATTAACTTTTAAGGCCAATAAGAGCTGATTGATATGACAACGTCACTACGAGTGAATTACGAAGTAATGCCTCCAGACATAGACTTCTGTAATTCGAGATATTAATAACAATCTTTTACAAGGAAAGCTCATGATAGAAAAAAGTAATTTATTCAACCAACTACAACAACACGAGGGAAAGGTAACAGAAAGCCCACTAGTGACTAAGCTACTAGAGCCTGAAGTATTACCTTCCATTTCAGGTGGAAACTACGCCCAGTGTGGTGGCTCAAATCCTGGCTATGGACAAAATGGAGGAAGTTACGACCAGAGAAATGATGGGAGTGGTTACACTCAAGGTTCTGGAAGTTACAGCCAGCGCTGTTCATAAGTATAAATCTATGCCCATGTAATGCAAAAGCATGGGCTACTTTTAGCCTAAAAATAGAAAGAGATAATAATGCTAAAGTCTATAGATAGATTGCAGGTTATATTAAAAGTATCTGAAAGATGTAATTTAGCATGTACATATTGCTATTATTTTTTTGGTGGCGATGATTCTTACAAAGATAGACCTGCATTAATTTCAGGCAAAACCGTTGATGACTTGATTGACTTCCTCCTTCGTTCATTAAAAGAAATAAAGATTTCTGTTATCGAGATAGCTTTACATGGTGGGGAGCCTTTGATGCTCCCGCTTAAAAAGTTTTCAGATTTATGTGAAAAACTAAGTAAAGGGCTGTCTGAGCATACCCAGTTGAAGTTATCAGTACAAACTAATGTAACTCTAGTTACTGAAGAGTGGATTACGCTCTTCGAGAAATATCAGGTGAGTCCAGGCTTAAGTATTGATGGCCCAAAGAGCTTCAATGATAAATTCAGAATCGACCACAATGGTAAAGGCTCTTATGACAAAATAAAGGCGGGCACTGAACTTATAACCAAGGCGGCCTCCGAAGGACGACTTACTCAGCCTGGTGTCATTAGCGTATTAAATGGCACCTTTGACTATAAAAAAATCACTGAGCACTTAGTTGAAGATTTAAATATAAAAAATTTAAGCTTCTTATTCCCAGATATAAGTCATGACGACCCATTCCCTAACAATACAACAATCAATGATTATAAAAAAGCAGTGCTCGATATTTTTAATCTTTGGAGAGAAACTAATAATTTTTCAGCACGTCAAATTGAAGACAAATTTAGAATATTTCAAAAGAGGGAAGGAGGAGACAATAGACCATATGATCGAAAAGAAATAATAAACAATCAAATAATTTGTATTCAATCAGATGGAACGATAACCATTGATGATTCATTCATTCCAACGAGTGAATGGCGAAAAATGGCGCCAACAAGCAACGTAAAAGAAACCACATTAAGATCATTTTTGGAACACGAAATTTTTAAAGAGATAGATAAAATTTACAAAGAAACACCTGAAGGCTGTAAAGACTGTGTATGGGAGAAGCTCTGCAGAGGCGGAGACTTAGAAAATAGATACAGTAAAAACAACGGGTTTAATAACCCATCCGTGTTTTGCGAGGCAATAAGTGCATTATATTTTGAAATTACTCAGCATTTAGTCTCCAATGGCTATCCTAAAGATGAAATCCTTAAAATTATAGAAGGGAAGTAAAATGATTAAGATTTTTATATTTTTTAGTTCGATGATACTTTCATTCTCTAGTTTCGCAAAAGAGAGCTGTACTTTTCCTGTAAAGTTAATACTTAAACAAAGCCCAAAAGGATTGCAGGTCGAATATCGAGCTAGCAAACCTTACACTGCATTGAAACTCAACGCATCGAAAGAAACAGAATCTGCATTTTTAAATATTAACCAGAGGGAAAATATAGCTCATCATAGTAGTAACATAGTTCTAATGAATGAGAAAGGCTTAACTACCTCATTCCTTCTATCCCCCTTAAATAAGTATATTAACGCAACATACGCGCCATACGTGAATTTAGGAGACTCTCATGGCGTATTCATGACCGCAATCACTCCAATTGCAATGAAAATAAAGCCAGATGACGAATGGGAAAGTTTAGAAGAAAATTGCATCACTTTTTTCGCAGAAAAAGACAAAAAACTGGTAAGTGTAGAGAAGAAAAATAACTTTTTAATATTTAACTTTAACGAAGAATCAGTGCTCGTCAGTAAGAAAAGTAAATTCAACTTCATCTTCAATGATAATCTACCACAATGGCTAAGTGATCTGATAACTGAAAATTTCAAAAAGTTTCACAGTTATTACAGTAAAGAATTAGCACTATCAAATGATAAAAAGTTAACCATTGTTGCAAGCTTCGAGAGTCCAGAGTCTGATTTTTATGATGGCGGGGTGCATAATGGTAACACTTTTGTCTTAAGGTTTGGTGGTAAACGTTACCTCAACTTTAGCCCTGCTATTGCTCAACACCTAGAACAATTTATCGCTCACGAAGTATTCCATATTTGGACAAGTAATGACAGTCATGAACCTCACTGGCTTAGCGAAGGTGGTGCTGAATTCGCAGCAAATATAGCCAAGCTCAATTTAAAGCTCATCGATAGGGAGCAGTTTGACACACAAAATAATCTTCAAAAGCTCACCTGTTCGCTTGAGCATAGCTATAAGGTAATACCGGGAACGCAGTATTGGCCAGGCCGCTATAGCTGCGGACATGCATTTTTACATCACTTAATTGGGGAAAAACAATTTTTTCACTACTGGCGACAAAAACTTCTTAACACTCGAGAAAATAGTCTCAATCACTTCGTGAGTAATATATCTCCTGAAAGTAAAACGGCGTTAGGTGCGCTCACTTCTGGCAACTCAACTCCCCCACCCGAAGAAGCGATAATAAAAAGCTATCAGCAGCTAATCGGTGAAATAATAATTAATAAATCAACTCCTAACCACATATTAAAAAAAGCAATTTTTAGGCATTTTATGACGTCGGCATGTGATGGCTTTTTTTCATTCGAAACTCGCGAAGAGCGAGTAAGAATATACCAACATTCCAGTTGTCCATCGAGTTTCGAAAAAGCAAACGGATACATCGAAAAGATAAATTCGCTGGATATTCGAAGCGACGGATATTTGCTTTTAGATAGCTATAATAAGTCATGCTCTACGAGAGGTGTCCTAACTGTTGAAGGGAAAGAATTTTCTGCAGATTTACCATGCAAATTTTCACCTTCTATCTTTAAGAACTTTCGAATCCAATAAAAACAACAAAATAATGGAAGAACACAAATGATATTGCATGTACTAGCCCCCCCTCATACCGTAACAACAAATCAGGACTATCTGTTTTGCGCCTTCACGCAAAAAGTCGTCAAATTCTGCAAAATGATGAAACCTTTTTTTAAGATCATTCATTATGGTCATGAACGATCAGAGGTTGACTGCCATGAACATGTAACTGTGACGACCGACGACATTTTAACTAAAGCATACGGCGGTAAAAGTTGGCAAGATAGTTATTGCAATCACAGCACATTGGACATCGCTCATCATAAATTTAAACAAAATGTTCAACGAGAACTAGAAATTAGAGTTGAAGCTGGAGACGCTATTTTATGCTTTTGGGGTAATAGTATGGAAGAAGCGGTATCCATGTTCGAGGAAAAATGTTTCATCATAGAACCAGGCATCGGCTACGATGGCAAGGGATGTTTTGCTCCTTTTAAAATATTCGAGTCATATGCTCATATGAGCTATGTTTACGGTCAATTGGGGATAACACATCCCAAACGTTACGACGCAGTAATACCAAACTATTTTGATTGTGATGATTTCGAATACTGTGAAGCTAAAGATAACTATTTTTTATATCTTGGTAGGATGGATCCCAATAAAGGTTTAGTAATAGCTGTTGAAGCAACGAGAAAAGCCAACGCTAAGCTTATTGTCGCAGGTCCGGGAGATATCAATCACCTAAGTTATAAAACAATTCCAAGCCATGTTGAGTTTGTGGGTTATGCTGATTTAAATAAAAGAAAGCATTTACTTAAAAAGGCCAAAGCTCTCTTTCTGCCAACTATTGTTCTTGAAGTGTTTGGGGGCGTTATGATCGAAGCCATGTTGAGTGGTACACCTGTAATTTCTAGTGATTGGGGCGGCATTCCAGAAAATAATCTACATGGCCTCACAGGATTTAGGTGTCGTAACGAAGAGCAGTTTTACTGGGCAACCAAAAATATAGATAAAATTTCTTCAAAACATTGTAGAGAATGGGCTGAAAACAACTACTCAATGGAACGCGTTGCAAAAATGTATTCAAGCTACTTAATAAGTCTAAAAAGAAACTTTAGACATCAAACTAGAGAGCAAACGTTGCAACAAGATTACTCAGAGTTAGCAGAATTAGACTGGCTTAATAAGTACTATCCAGCAATAGAGTCATAAGTTAAGCCTAGCCAATTTAACTTAGTCTTGACTTCGGATAAGAATTTAAAAAATCAAAGGAACGAATAGCTCACTTCCTGACCAGTTCATTCGACCAAAAGAAACGAGCGTGAATAAGTTAGTTGAAACCTATTGCGAGGGTCTGTCACGTCATTCGCGCCAAGAGAAATAAGGTATTTGAAAGCATTGCTCAGGATAGCAAAGGCACCATGGTCTGATCGTTTAGATTTACACTGCATTTGATCGTCAATCACATAGGTGAAATTGTGGCGTTGAAGCTCACACACGTAGATGATCGAAAGCTGGTGACAGAAATGGCCTACACGCTCTTTCGCAAACTCTACGGTTACAGAAGTTACATAAACACAGCACTGTCAGGAGACTCATAGGGGAAACAATGTGAGAAGTGCAGGTCAAACAAGCGCTTTTGCGCTGAATGAAAATATAGAGGTTGGATAAATAATAAGTGAACTTTTATATTTACTTTGCACTAGATAACGATATATCGGTTAATACAATCATCAAATCCCAATAAAAAGCGCCTACTGGAGCGGAGTTTTTAGATTTTGTTGGTATTAGTCCAAAGCATTTAAGTAAACTTGTACGCTTGCAAAGCACTTTAACACTAATCGTAAAGACAGCCTCACTAACATCGCGTACAAAAGTAATTGCTAGTAGAATTTCACTTTAATAAGGACTTTAAAGCATTCATAAGAGTTAAATTCTCGAAATTTTTTCGATAACGAAAGCAGTTTCTTCGCGTTATTTTTAGATGCAGAAGGCAATCGCTGAGGTCTGCATTCGCCAATATAAATATGTTGCTATTTTCGCTTTGCACAACCAGATATTTACAGCCTGAAATCATGGCGAAATCTACTATACTGTAGCGAGCTCCATTTTGTCGGCCTTCATTTCGACACTTTAAGGATCATAAATTTGTTAATTTTTAGGGGACCAAATATGAAAGTCATCTGTTCATTGTTTTCAGCTGTTCTGTTTGCTATTACCACATCCGCACTTTCTTATGAAATAGGGAAAAAAGCAGTAAAGAACGAGTCCGCCCCCACCTTTGATACGGATAAATTAGGAATCGTCGGCATCGAATGGGAGCGGAACCACGAAAAAATGACTGTATTAGCTTTACAGTGTTTGGCCGAAGCAAATATCAATGAAACTGAAATCACCAATATGCCGAACGAATGCAATTCACAGATTTCAGAGAATAACAACATTGACATATATTCATCGCCCAATAAGTATCCGGAGGCGATTAGAGATTACTACCAACTGGTAAAGTCGATTAGATGGTCTGATGATCCGACACGGCAAGTGCAGAATAAGGATAGAACCGCAGCCAAATTTGCAGCTACCATAAAGCGTGTTTGTAACCGCAGACTGGATGATGACCCTGATAACAAGATTGATATTACAGATGACGGATTACTTTGTGCCAGTCATTTAGGGGAATTACAATTTTTACACTCCATGGCATCAGCTAACGGCATACCAAGCGAGAAGACTCTGAATAAGGTTATCGAATGGTCAAATTTTGCTTTCAATCTATCTCTTGGTTCAAGCGACCTTAGTCAACCGTATTGCGACCACTGGTCTAGTGGTGAATACCCAAATATTGAACCAGCGCTTGGGGTAGACAATGTAAGAGCAAAAGGCTGGTGTGAGGAAAGACCTATTAGTTTTTGGTCTCGTTTATTTAACACTGAGCTTTGGAATGGCAAACAAAAGACTTTCAAGGGATTCAGTGTTGCAACGACGTTCAACTTAGCGTGTGACGGAATGTTTATTTCCGCTAGCTGTACGGTTATTGAAAACGAAGATGAGGTTCGGATGGCTGCATTAGGGTCAGTCTTACATTTGATTCAAGATTCATATTCAAAAAGCCACACTGATAGAGGAGCCCCTGGAGTTTCACCTTCTGTTAAATGTGATCCAGTAAAGGCTTTTCGGAGTTACAAGGATCAGAACACACAAATTCATACGAAGTCGGACAAGTGGCCCAGTTTTGATTCAAACTGCCGCAATCGAGAAGAAGGAAACACAGTTGATCCAATTACGGCTTCTGCACAGATAATTTGGTTGCACGCGAACCCAAAGACGACAAATACAACTGTGACCACACTTATTAACTCTGTATATGGAGAAGTTCCAAAGGGCGTGTTGTCTACTGCTGGTGAAGGCTATTCAGCTGAATAATAGAAAGGAAAACGTTTACGCATTACTGACACATTCAATTTATAACTATTGAAACTACAAACCAAATCATAGAACAACTAGAGGTATCGGAGGATGTCAGCTTAACACCTTCGATGCCCTAAAACCTAAAAAACTTTATAAATCTCGCCAGAATAACACTTAATCATTAGAATTCATTTTTTGATTTATAAAAGTAAAACAAAGATAAGATAACCAACAAAATAGCAATACTAAAAAAGAGTTCATTAAACTCTCCGTCAATAAAACTAGCAATAAAAAACAATAAAGTAGCTAAAACAAACCCGATAACATTTGAACTTTTCATAAGCTAACCCCCATATTGCAAAAAATCCCACAGTTTGGGGTTCTAGGGATTTTCCCCTCGAAAGTAACATAGAACCCCTCTAATACTAATTAGCTGGTGGCATTACCTGTTAAAACATATACATATGCCAACAAAAAGTTATTACTTTCCAACATATCTTAGGGCCAATCTAAAGCTTTTAAAGTTGGCTGCGGGTCCATTCGGATCTGAACCACTGTGTTGTTCGCTTCCAAAGAAACCGCCATAGTATCCACCCCGCAAATAGATATCTTGACCAGAAAAGTCGTTGGTCATGGTAAAGTCGTAAATATAGCTATAAAGATCGTACAAACCATAAGCATTAGGTGGCGCTATTGTGCCAACTCTAAGCATATCATTGCTATGGGCTTGTGCTGGGGACATACCAGATAACTCCTTGCCTTGTTTGTTCAATGGCAGAGAGCCGGAATAATATTGTGTTGTAGTACCTGCACGGCAAGCATGGATCCATTCTTCTACACTTGGCAAAGAAACTTCCCAACCAGTGCCCACCAGATCACTATTCAATTTTGCAGCGAAGTCAACACACTCTTGACGAGTTACTTTATTCACTGGGTTATCATCAAGTTTAAACTCACTTGGTGTCGAACCTGTCACTCGCTGCCATTCTATTTGACTAATCTGAAATTTCCCTACGTAATAAGGTTCCAAGTGAGGACGGTGCTCACTTCCACTCATTAAAGGTGGCACCAACCGCATCAATGCTCTAACACCTAAGGTATTCAGGACTATTTCTAATGGGTAACCTGCATCAACATACTGTTTTTGTGTTAAATAGGCCTGTGCACTGCCGCTCGCTAATGTCACACCTTTACACAGTTGCTCAAAGCTTTCCAACTGTTTGACAGCAGATATTTTTATTTTGCTCTGACTGATTAGGTTATGTAAAGCCAGCTTACCCGCACTATCGGGTAATTCGACCCGAGTAAAATCAACCCACCCACCTTTTAATTCATAAGCAGATGATATTTTCAATCGCAATTCGCCATTATCAAGCAACTGAAATCTGGCTTCATTACTATTATCGCTATAGGATGCATTTTTAATAACCGTTTGGCAGCCTAGCTGTTTTACAAGCAAATTTGAGTCGATTAATTCTCCTCTAGGTGATGTAGTGATAAGAGAAGAATCCGAATAGTTACTACCTATGTAAATACGATAAATATTGCCATATAAACCGCCGTGCTGTTGTGGTGAATAATATTCGATGCCAATGATAGGTGTTTCTAAGTGTTCATTATCTACCCGGCGAAATAGTCCAGAGTCTGAAACTCCACAATGTCCTGCGGGACCTTGTTCTCCCTTCTCTCCCTTCTCTCCCTTCTCTCCCTTCTCTCCCTTCTCTCCCTTTTCACCATGCGCACCAGTATCTCCTTGTGCACCCGCCAGCCCTTTTAAGTTACCTTGTAATTGCCAACCAGCTGAAGTTTTTAAATAAAGATCGTTATTGATTTTGTCAAAACAGCTGTCATCTTCTTTACCTAGTTCCTTTGCAGGTTTTCCGTCGCTGAACAGAATATTACTACCAGCTTTAGGCTCGGTCTGATGGGGGAAAAATTCAGTCTTCAATTGAGCAAAACGGTCGTCTCTTGATAAACTAACGGCTTCTTCTGGCGCTTTTTTTTCAGCACCTAATAATATAATCTTCGGACAACTGGTTTGGCGATTATCACCAGAATTCTGCTCGTAACCATACTCTATATAAATTCTGCTGTTTTCTTCTGTCAAGTCATTAAGTGGAATACTAAACACACCATGTTCATCTGCTTCAATTTGAGTATTACCAAATTGCCCCTTACTTACTAGCGCTATTTGCCGGCCTTTAGAATCAATAGCTAAACCAGATGACAATGAGATATGAGTTTCATTAAAAGAAACTCCTAATCCAGATAACACTCCAGGGGTAAATAGTGCCCTAGTCTGTTGCTGACGTTGGTTGATATGGTATTGCTGTTCATGAGTTAAATCATTGGCGTCCAGCAACTCACCATTACGGTAAATCAATCGCTCTACTGTATTCTTATCAGTCATAATGGGTTCCTAGTCTTTTTTATTTGGACGTGTATTTATGCCAATGCGAGCTTGGCCTATCCGCCATTTACTATTTATATCAATTAGCTCTATGTTTTTAGTAATAGGTTGACCTATCAGCTCTGGATATGTGCTTATCTGTGTCTGTAACTCTATGGTTATAGGCTGTCCTTCTTGCAGCCAGTTCTGGTCAACAAGCTTCACTTTTGTTTGTGGGTCAACATATTTGTCAGAAAACAGAGTGTCCTCGTTTTCATTTAAGATTCGTAGGCTGTAAATAAGCTCTGCATCAATTTCATCCTCTTCGTTCTTTTCACCCTTTTCAATTTTTGACCAGCTGACCGCTAGACACTTGTCAGTATATTCAGCGTCGAGCTCAATTGTAGCCAACAAACTAAGGAGCTCTTTTTTGCTTTCTTCATAGATGCCCCTGGCCTCTTGGAAGTCTTTTTCAGCTTGTTCTTGTTCTTCAGACTTTTTACCACGAGGAATAAATAGTTCTAACAGACCAAGTGCGCTGCCAAAGCCTTTCATTGCACCAAACGCTAACCCCATTACAGTTATTAATGGCCATAGACCAAGTCCTCCACCGCCGCTTCCACCACCTCCTGTGCTACGAGCATTTCTCGCCTTATCCAGATCTTTTTTGTTCTTGGAATCTTTATCGGTGCGGCGTTTAGCTTCTTTTTTAGCTTCTTTTTCCAATGCTTTGTTTTTTGAGCCTCGGCACAGGAAACTTTCAACGGCTTTGTCAAAGGCTTTCATACCAGCAATGGCTGCTAGGAACTCGCCAAAGGCAACAGGGTCATCCATCAGGGTATTAATCATGTCTTTTACGCTGCCCAAAACGCTATCACTTATCGCTTTAAGCAGAGCGTTTATATTGGCACCTGTTGGAATATGAAATTCCAGATGGAAAGTAGGTAGAGCTGCAGTAAGAACTGGTCTTCTATCGATAAGAGGCGGGTTAACATAGATGGTATATTTTATGTCCAAACACAAAGGCACGTAATAACCTGACCTGCTATCCTCATCTTTTAACCTGGTAGGAAATTGCAGTTGAGTATCAACGTCAAACTCACCTTCTAATATGTCGCCCAGTAACTTCTTAATCGACTCACAGGTGGATTTGCCACTAAGGCTGAAATTGTCCATTTCCCGCATTAAATCCAGCGCTTCTATTATGGGCTCCATAGGCCAGTGAAGGATTTCAAAGCCTCTCTCTTCTGACCACTTAACTTCAAGGCTGGGATCTTTAATACCGATTAAGCTACCATCATAGGTAATGGCACCCTTGTAATATTCTCCCTGCTTTTCTCGATGCCAACCCAGTCCTCCTTGTTTAAAGGTCAGGCCAAGGAAATGGAAACCAAAACCAAGCTCTGCTGATTTTTCATCGGTTGTGGCGATGTAAGCCAGTGAGGGCCCTGTATCGACTTTTTCCTTTTCACCTGTATCTGTTGTTTTTTCGACTAGTTCTTTGCCAGTAAACTGGATCGGTCCCAAATCAATCGGCTTGGTTTTGCTACCTGTTATTTCTAAACCTTTGTCTTGTTTCAAACCAAGATCGGCATCAAATGCCACACCGAAAATATCGAAATGACCATTTAAATGGAAACCCGGTAAGTAAGTGTGTTCATTTAAGACTATTTTTTCTTCCGTGCCTTGGTAATAAATCTGACCGTCATAAAGTTCAAGAATTGGAATCTCTTTAATGTCTCCTAACAAGCCACCTAATACTTGGTCGAACAAAGCTATGATAGATAACCTGCCGTCCAGTTTCATAGCCACAACAGCGGCTTCAGAGTCTTTAAAGAGGATTTCTCCTTTGAGTATCAGATCTCCTAGTGATACTTCACCAGTCAGCGACAGCTCAGATATTTGTTCTTTCGCTGGGGTATCTTCAGTTGCTTTGGTTGCATAGACGCATAGGTAATGCACACTGGCCTTGTCAAAGTTAATACCCGGAATACCCAAAGGGCTTTCCATCAAGACAAACTCGGAATCAAACTTGGCTTGCGGCTCGGTCAACTCTAGTTTGCCGTCAAAGCCAACTTCCAACCCTTTGATTTTGCCTTCGCCTATAAATTCAGCTTTATCTTTTTCTGCTGGCGTATACCTAAAAGCGAATTGGTCAAATTTAATCAGACTGACTAGGGTGACATTTTCGATTTGAGCCTCAAATAGCGTTTTTTCCTGATCCTCTTCGTTGATCAGCGCATACAGCTTAATCTGGCCGTTTTCATCAGAGTCATTACCAAAGTCGATAAGTGCAGGCAGAGCGCTAAATAACGGTGTACCAAACTCCAGGCAGCCATATAAATTAAGACCTTGAGCAATTTTAACCTTAGATTTCTTTTTGGATTTTTCACCCGCTTTTGGCAAGAAAGGCTGAGGTATTAGATCTGTAATTGGTGATTTTTGTTTAAGCAGTTTAACCGCGGTATCTTCAGGAAATGAACTGACTGAAAAACACAGGTCGGAGATTTTTAGATAGTCTTCAATAACCTTTAACTGAGGCAACAAATCCCACAACGTTTTGCCTTTATTAAGACCCATAGCCAACAAATAGCCCCATTCTTCCGTTAGTTCTGGTTGACTTTCCTTGTCCTGCTCTTTTTTCTCTGTTTCTTGCTTTACCTTATGTTTTTGGAAAAGCGCACCTGTTGAAAATACTTCTGCTTTAGCGTTAAATTCCATGCATTTTTCAACAGCAGGTGTTCCAGTTTCTTGTTTCTCCGTTTGTTTTTCTAGATAATCCATTGACGCAGACTTGAGAGAAATATCAATGATATTCCCAACTGGCCAGTGAAGACCAAAGAACTCGGTAAAGTCATCAAGGCCTAGAGTCTGATCATCCTGCATTTTCCAATCGCCGTGGAGTAGCTCTTTTTGCTGTTCGTCTTCTTTTTCGGCTTCAAAGCTTAATGAGAACTGGGCTTTGCCGATCTCCAACTGACCCTTTATAGAACGTTTATAACGGTTTTCTTCTTCATCAACTCGCACGCAAGCTTCAATGACAACTGGAGTGTCCATAATGGATAGCGAAAGTTTTCCGCCAAACAACAGATGACTGGCGTCCGCATTAAATTCGATTAATAGGTCTTCAAGTATGGTGTTTTGTATAAAATCAGGAACTATGTTGCCAACATCAAACAGAGAAGCAAATTCTACAACTATGTTGCCTAATGGTATGGTTTGATTTTCTGCTGAACCACCTTTAAACAGCCAACCAGTATCTGTATCGTAAAAGGATTCAATAAAAAATTGGCATTGACAGAGTTCGAAGCTGCCCCTGGCATCCAGCCTGATTGTTGGTTGCTGTTTATTCAGGCGAAAAGAGAACTCTCTAATGGCAAGTTTATTCTGAATGATCCACCAGTCATTATTGGTTGCAACAAACTCGATTTTGTAATTTTCAGAGGCTGAATCAAGCTCGAAATAGAGTTTCTCTATATCCACACTCGGCACAGACTCTGGTAAAAATGGCAGAAAATATTCAAAGATTTCTGCTGTTTTTAGAGGTCCTTTCTGCAGAGCGCCTGAAAGGTAATATGAGTTGGCTTCCTGTTGCTTTGTAAATGAGGTTTTAAGTTTGATGACTCCGGATTGACCAATATTAAATAGCCCTTCAACAATTCCAGATACTGTTGTAGCCCCGCTTTTGTGATCAAGACCGCGATCAAGATGAAGCTGAACACTCAAATCTGATAATTCGATAAGATCTTGAATCAAGGTCCAAGTGACGTCGGAGGTTTTCGCCAAGTTTATGGTTAAGGCTTTAACGCTTGGTTCAGGGCTAAGGTCAACTCTAGCGGAAATGTTGTCAATATGAATATTCTGAGCAAAGGAAAACATATTAGCGGGTAAGGACAAGTCCTGATCCGCGGCAAAGTGCTCTAACTTCTGTAAGCCCGTTTGAAAAAGATCGTCAGGCTGAATGTCTAATTGTACTTCTTCTGTGCCAAATACCGTGAGCTCTATCGGAAGCTTGTTATCTTTATCGAACCTTACCAGCCCTTTAAAGGACATATAGGTTTGATTATGGAGCTGATAGTCACTGTTGTTAAAGTAAGAACGGCTATGCAGAGTGTAACCCAGGTTTTCTATGTTAAGAAAATCAAGGTTACATGCAGGGTTGATTTCGCCAATAAAGTCAAATACTGGCCCACCTGTTTCAAATTCAACTTGCCCTGCAAGCTGCTCGGTAACCGCAGGTAACAAAGGTTTTAGAGTTGATAACTCACTATCAAATTGCGGTTTGCCTCTAAAGTATAATCCTTCGCCTGTCATTCCAAGTCCATTATGGGTGGCGAAACGATATATAGGGCGATTAAAGCTTAATTCATCAACATTTTTGATGGTGGTAAATGAGTCAGTTAGATGCCAACAATTTTGCCCCTTTGCTGTTATAAACAGCCCAAGCTGCGGTTTTGCTTTCTGGTCTTGGTCTGGCTGACTATCAATAATAAAAAATCTTAATTCCAATGACAGATTATTAAAAACCTCTCCTTTGCCAACACCATCTACTACTACCGAAGTCATATCCAGCCAGGGAGGTTCAAGCTGATCTACGGCTATACAGCTGCTATATGGAAAGTATTTATCAACGAAACTATTTAGTTTGTTGCAGTCAAGTTCTACTCCTCGGCAAAAAGCTTCGCTGATTTGTAACTGACCTGACTGGATGCTCTGACTAATGTATTGTTTTAATTCAGCTAAACTCATAATGGACTCCCTTTATATTTTCCGAAAGCCCATAGGCAGTATATTCGAGCCTAAATTAAAGCAGTAATTTTGAGTTCCATGTTGCCCTGTTACATAAAGTGCATGTTTAATCCCATCGGTGCCACTTTTAGTAAATTTATATATTTTATTACCGGTTGTTGAACTTGATTCTGTACTTCCGTCGCTATGAAAAACATTATGTTTGGCCTCTCCTTTTGTAAGTTTTGATATTCCTTTTAATCTGTCGATTACGTCTTTTCTTGGCAAACCATGCGTATTTTTATAACCCGCGCTAATCACTATATATTTGGGGTTTAATTTGTTCAGATAGTCTGTAGTCGAAGAGGTATCGCTGCCATGATGGCCCGCTGTCATTAAAGTAAGATCTTTTAACAGGTTTTTATCTTTATATTGCTTCAAGATGAAGCCTTCAGTGAGCTTTGTTGCATCACCACTAATTAATATTTTGTCACTGCCGACTTCAAGCAAAGTGACAATACTGCCTCTGTTAGCATCAGTACTTTTGTCTCCACCGTCTACTTTTATTTTTTTTCCTTTGGTACTGTCTCCCCTGCCAACATCGCTGGCGACAATGGATACTGTTAAGGTTGATTCTTGTAATACAACGACTTGCCCGTCTGCACCTATGGTAAAACTGGATTTAGTGTCACTTTCGTTGTTTTGGACTGCCTCAAAAAAGTCGCATTTGGGTTTTAGCCAGGTATCTGTCGTTTTGTAGTAGATTAACACGTCACTATGAATAAGGGTGCCAAACTTGACCGTCTTTAATTTGTTGTCACTGAATATATCTTTCAACTTATTATGGTGATCTTCATCCCTGTGAGTCAGGATAAGATAATCTATTTTATTGCTGCCATTTAAGAATTGATTACTGGTTATTTCGTTAACAATACGGGCTTGATCGTAGGCCCCTGGTGAAAGTGTGCCATGCTCACCACAATCGATCATTATGGTTTTTCCTTTGGGCGTTCGAATTAAAGTGCAATCTCCCTGCCCCATATTAACAAAGGAAATATACATGGGGCCATCCGCACTGGGCACTATACTGCCATTTTTTAGTCCCTTATATAGATTTACATTTTCCTTGGTTTTTTCTTTTATTACAGCTAGCTCCCGTTTTATACCATCAAGATCATCATTCATTTTGATCCCTATTTTTTCCCAATTACTAAAAGGTATTTTTGGGATTCCATCAATTAAATTTTGATAAGCCTGAGCTGCATGCACTGTAGTAGGTGATAAGTCAATTGTGCTATTTGGTTTGTCGTTAAACTCGGTTTGCAATGCAACCATTTTGGCTTTTAATGTATCGAATGCTGTTTTGGTGGAATCTTCAAAATTATAGTCATAAGTTCTATGTATATTCTTATAAGTATCGACCTCATCCTGACCATAATTCTTTTCATCAAAAATATATTTACCAATATGATTCAAACAGTTAGCATATACTTTCACTTGTTTACTATAGTTACCTAGTTTGTTTTTCTTATCTGATATGGTTTCTTCCACATATTTTTCTCTAGTTGGCCCATCTGTGTTTATAACAATGCGATTAATCAGTTTGTCGATCTCTGTACCAAGAGCTATTGCTGTATTTACATTACCCACTACTATTTCCTGCTGTCTCTAGTTTGTAACTCCGGCATAAGCGATACCGGTTAATTCCGATATTTGTTTATGCCAAGTAGTTAAGTCGTCCATGGAAAATTTACTTAATGAATCGTGACCACAGGCTCTTGCCATAATTTGCATAAGGTGTGTACTGGCATAAAAGAAACTATCCAGATCATCCGCTCTATCAGCTATGTTCAGTTTATTAACCAGATTTTGATCCTGAGTAGCAATTCCTGCCGGGCAGTTACCTGAATTACAAATTCTTGCGCCAACACAACCGATTGCCTGCAGCACACTGTTTGATAAAGCAATACCATCCGCTCCTAGCGCCATAGCTTTGATAAAATCAGCCGGGACCCTTAGCCCACCTGTAATGATTAGGGTTACTGAATCTGAGGCTCCCTTTTTTATTCCCTGAGCATCAAGATAATTTCTTGCTCGGGCTAGCGCAGGAATAGTTGGAACAGAAATATGATCTCTAAATATATTGGGTGCAGACCCTGTACTGCCGCCCCGACCATCAAGGATGATGTAATCAGCAGTGGCATCCAAAGCAAACTGGATATCACGTTCAATATGGTTTGCGCTAATTTTGAAACCAATGGGCACGCCATCCAGCCCTTCCCTTATCAGGTCAGCAAAGTCTTTGAATTCATCCGGACTTGTAAAGTCCTCGTAGGTAGGAGGAGAGATTGCTGTTTGGCCTTCTGTAATATGACGCACCTCAGCAATCTCCTTCGTAACTTTAGCGCCTGGCAAATGACCGCCAGTACCCGTTTTTGCGGCTTGCCCGCCTTTAAAGTGGAAGGCTTTAACTTTGCCGTTATATTTTTCAAAAAACTCTGCTTCTTTACCTGGCTTAATACCGTTTCGAGCAGTCCCCATTTCAAACAGGTAACGATTATTGGCGGCCAGTTCCTCTGCCAGTATTCCTCCTTCGCCAGAGCAAATGCCAGTACCTGCGTAGTTTGCACCTTTAGCTAATGCTACTTTTGCGTTTTTTGATAAGGCACCATAACTCATGTCTGAAACAAACATGGGTATATCCAACACTAAAGGACTTTTAGCTCTGGGACCAATAACCAGCTGAGTATTGACAGTTTCCCCGTCAAATAAAGGTTTTTTTGCTAGTTGAGCTGTTAATAATTGAATATCATCCCACTTGGGTAAGGTGTTTTTGGGCACTCCCATTGAAGTGTTGGGGCCATGATTGATATGTTCTGGCTCATCTGTCGCAAGATCTCGACCGAGTTCAATCAGTTCTATTATGTCAGCTCGTTTATCTTCAATACTGTTTTTGATCTGTCTTTTTAATTCGGTATCCATATCTTTACCCCTTTATTTTGCACGCAAGTATTCTGTTAGAACGGCTTTTACATCATCGGGAAACTGCCCACTTGGCGGCATAGGGTTGACGGTTTCATATAAACGGTTAATGATCCGATCACGATTTTCGAGCCGCTTAAAGTCGGTTTCCGTGACCAATCTAGGTGAAGCCATATCGCTGGTATGGCAGAAGCTACAATGGTCCTGGAGATATTTAAGCGGTTGTTCTTTTACCCTGGTCATAGTCCAGTGTTCGTCCCATGAACAGTTATTGTCTTTCGCAGAACAACCTTTGATGTGTTTTATCGCCTTGATATAACGAGCGATGCTTTGTTTCTCGCGCTCGGCGTTTCGTTCAGCCACTGAATCGTACCCAAGCCTAAGCGGCAGTAACCCATCGGTTAGTACTTTCTTGTCGTGAAAGCCTTCGTTTCTCAATGACTTGGAAACATTACTTAAGTAAAGTTTTGAGCGAATGTGATACTTTTTAACATCATCAGGGTTTAGCTGCCCAAGTACAAAGCCTGCGTGCACAAATCGATCACCGTAGTCAGCGTTACCGATGGCATGACAAACGGTACAAGGCTTGGCTTCCTCGTCCATTAATCGCATCGGGTGATTCCATTTAGCCGCCATCAAGTTGTTATAATACTTATCTCCGATGTCAAAACCTTCAGATTGAGCTAACTCATTTATATAAGCTGCAAGCTCTCCTTTCTGATCAAACGGTGATATAGGATCGTACAACATACCGGGTCGACGCTTTGGGATAACACTTTCACACTTGGTATTTAGGCGCTCGCGACGAGGCATATTTTCCCTAGCCACTTCACATTCCTTTATGCTGTTGTAATGCTGAGAGCAGGATTGAGTTTTAGGATCGACAGCACAAGCAACGGGCTCTGTAAAAGGAAAACGTACAAATGGTCCCTGAGAATGACAGCCGACACAACCACCAACAGGTAATGACCAATGTTTGACCGACTCGGGATCAAAGTCGGTAAAGTTTGGCGGTGGAATTTCCTTACCAGTAACCAGAGGAATAGCCGCTATATTTTCAATTTTTGTACTGCTTTCCTCCGTTTGTTCATTCACAGAAGTTAAGATCCATTTCCCCTTAACTTCCGCTTCTAATGTTGGCTGACCAGCAAAAAAACAGGTTTTCCCAGTATCTCTGTTGTAACCTATCATGCCAAGCTCATTATAAAGATGTGGGTCATCCATTATTTTGTTGTTTTTTCTACATATATAAACCCAATCAACTTTATTACCATTAGCCAATACATTATTAATGTATTTAATTCTGTCACCAGGAACACAGCCAACATTTTTCATATCGCGAAATATAGCACTGGGCTTATCACAAGTTGTAACATCAGCAAAACCACTACTATTAAAACTGACTTGCTCACTTCCACTACCAAACCTTGGAATACTTGCTGGTATGTTGCGGCGGTTCAGAGAAACAACTGAACCGTCTGCCATAGTCCTGGTCATAGGGATCGGCTGAGCCAACGTGCAGTCAACCTGTTCAACAGGGATTTGACCAAGCTCTTCTTCACAAATTTCAAAGTATTTTTTATTAATCAAAACTTCGATAGTGGTTGGTTCTGGTCGCCTTTTGGTTATAGGGTCACCCTGCCCCGAATATATATACCCATCAGGTAATTGTTGAGTACTGTTAGCCTCTTTTGCAACGGCGAAAGAGCTAAGACATGAGAGAAATAAAATAACTTGGACTACATTTACCATAACAAACCGCCCCTGATTAACTGCCAACGTACTGTTGACCGCAATGACTAACAAATATATAAAAAAATTAACACAAGGCCGTTCATGATGATATTACATAGTATTACATTCAAGCTGACTTGAAATTCGTTGGGAGAGCCGCAATTATCTTGTTTTGCTTGATTGACTTTGCAGAAGATAACCCCCCATTTTAGTTATATCAGGACTTCCAAACTTGAATATCGATATATAGCTAGATGGGGTTCGATGTTACTTTAGAAGGGAAAATCCCTAGACTTCCATTTTGATGCGATAAAAGGCACCTTTTTCGACGTGTATCAAAGGTAAACGCCTCCGAATTACCCCGCTCCAAGATAAGCTTCGCCAAAACCCAACCTAGTTTGTGAGTACACTCGACTTATAAACTAACGTGCTGATCAGCCTTATAAGGTGGCATGTTAATGACGGTGAAGAAGTCTTTGTCGTGTTAGATGGTGTTGTTGACATGTTTTATAAAGAGAATGGTATTGAGCAATCAGCCCTGTTGCAAATTGGTGATATTTTTTATGCATCAATAGGCACTGAGCATGTTGCTCATCCTCGTGGAGCGCCGAGAATTTTGGTCATAGAATCAGAGGGAAGTGTATAAAAACTAGTGTAAGCATGATCCACTACCCTTATTTATACAAACAAAGAAATGGTTTAGATGAACGAACTAATGTAGGGTTTGTTCAGATGAGTTGGTTAAGATAAACGCTAACTTTTCTATATTAGCTTTTGATTCATTCCTTGAACTTTGCAACTAAGGTAAGCAAATTTAAAGCGGGATTAAAGGCAGATACATGCCTTGTCATTTGCTTTAATGTTGAAGTTTATGAGTCTTAAGACTGTCTATTGATGAAACGTTCAGCACGCGCAAAGAGCTTGTCACATTCATCTTTTTGCTCGCTATATTCGACCGAATCTTCCGTAAGAGCATCAAGCACTTCTTTTGCTTGACGATATTCACCTACCACTTGTTCAAGTTTACCTTCAAAATCCTCTTTCCGTGTTTTTTTACTACTTTATCTTCTTGGTCTAGCCATAACTCACTTCTCTTTAAATCAAAGCCCCAATAATTTCTTTCGCTCTCGTTCAGACAGAATATCTTCGATTTTTCTTCTTACAACGTGAATATTATTTGACTTACTTTTATCAAGAGCCGCGTCTTCGCCACTCTTTTTTTTCGACTGCTTTTTCAATTTAAAATCCTACCTCTCAAAACAAAATAATATGAACGAAAACGCATAAAACTCCCTTTCTATGTGAGTTAAAAAACGCACATCGATTAAATGGAGTTTTATGAAATTATGGTGTTAATATTGAAATGGACTTTTACTTTGAGAGATGGATATTGACTGGAAGTCCTCTCCAGTCTATTCGCCACTTATACTAAAGTAACGTTAGCAGCATTTGGACCTTTAGCCCCCTGCTCAACATCAAAGGCCACTTTTTGACCTTCATTCAGTGTTTTAAAGCCTTCGCTTACAATTGATTTAAAGTGAACAAAAACATCTGGACTACCATTTTCAGGTGTAATAAAACCAAACCCCTTTAACTCATTAAACCATTTTACTGAACCTAAAATCTTGTTAGACATATATACCTCGATATATTAAAAAATATTAGTTACTAAGTATGTAATAAAGGAAAAGATATCGCAGAGCATATATGACGAACTGGTTCGAAAGGAAACTGAGAAGAACTTGAACTAAATGTTACATTAATAGGTAACTTATTGAGTCACCCACTATACACGAAATATGACTAATAGATATAAGTTTCTTTTTTATTTTATTTATTCAATAAAATCAACAGCAAAACCGTCAGCATTACACCCTCGACTATAGATACTTACTACACCTCACTCAAATACTGGATCATCCGTCCTGAGTGTTTCTCTTCTTTAAAGTCACAACTGATTAAACGATTTTGAACAAAGTTATCTGTTAAGCAGCGGGTGTCGTGGATATCGCCGCTTGCTAATCGTGATGGGTGATGAGATGGACGCTCCCAAATCGGCGTCAATGCGCCAAACTGATAGTTGCAAACACAGTTATTAGGAGAGTCCATCATGAATAACGTTAGCAC